>NZ_DAHVHV010000019.1:0-35733 GCF_027317285.1 Ferrovum sp.
CAGAAGCAGAGGCACCAGGGTCCAGAGGGCGCTGTGCAGCGCCAGGTCGTCGCGGGCATCGATGACCTGGGCCACCGCAATCTTGCCCCGGGCCCCCGGACGAATGAAGACCCGCCATGCTCCTTCCGGCCCCTGTACGGTATGAAACCCCGCTGGCAATCCGGAGGAAATCCAGGGAACCTGCCTGGATGGCAGCACACTGACCAGAATGCGGGTCTCGGGATCGATGTCCCGGTCGATGGGAAGCCCCAGTCCGCTGTTCTGACGCAGAAACTCCGTGTCCACCAGAGCGGCGATCTGACGCAGGGTATCATCCTGGAAATCTTCCCCTTCGTCATAGGAGAAACGGAAGGAAACCATCCCGGCCAATATCCCCGTCACCAGGATCGTCATCCCCAGCGCGCGCAACAACTGTCCCTGCAATGACCGTTTCATCGGCGTTCCACGCGCCAGCCCGTCCCCCGCACATTGCGAATGACCTCCGCACCCAGTTTGCGCCGCACCCCATGGATCAAAAAGTCCACGGCATTGCTTTCGACCTCTTCGTTCCAGCCGTAAATCCGTTCTTCCAGTTCATGGCGGGTCAAAATATGCCCGGGATTCAGGAGCAGGGCTTGCAGCAGGGCAAATTCCCGCGCACTCAGCACTACCCGGACGCTCCCCCGCCCGGCTTCGCGCGTGGCCGGATCGAGCGTCACATCACCATTGGTCAGGAGCGGTGATGCCTGCCCTCCCTGACGGCGAATGACGGCACGCAAACGGGCCAGCAATTCATTCAGATCGAAGGGCTTGATCAGGTAATCATCGGCACCGTAATCCAGGCCGGCAATCCGATCTTCCACGGCATCCCGGGCCGTGATGATGATGACGGGCAGACGCTGCCCCGCCAGGCGCAGGCGTCGCAAAACCTCCAGTCCATCCCGACCAGGCAGTCCCAGATCCAGCAGGACGGCCTGATAGTCGCTGTCCTGCAATGTCCCGGACACCGCCAACCCGTTGGCAATCCGATCCACGGCATAGGCATGGTCGCGCAAAGCCAAAGTCACCGCTTCGGCAATCATGTCGTCATCCTCCACCAACAGGATACGCATCAGGGAGACGACCTCCGTTTCACCTCAAACCGGTGCGACGTCAGAACATAAAACAGGAGCGGCATCACCACCAGCACCAGGGGTAACTGCACCATCATTCCGGAAATGATCGCAACGGCCAGGGGTTGCTGCATCTGAGCCCCCTCTCCCCAGGCCAGCGCCAGGGGCAGCAGAATCAGGATGGCCGCCAGGGTGGTCATGGCGATGGGACGCAGGCGGTTCTTCCCGGCCAGGATCAGGGCCGTCTGGCGGTCCAGACCGGGATCAAGACTGCGCCATTCGGAAAAGTAGAAGATAGCCACTTCAGTGACGATGCCCACGATCATGGTCATCCCCATCATGGCTGAAATATTGATCTCGATGCCGGTCAACCACAATCCGACCATGATGGACGCCAAAGACAGGAGGGGCATCAGCATGACCACCAGGGCAATACGAAAACGCTCGTAAAGCGCCAGCAAAAGCAGAAACACCAGGGCCACAGCCGCCAGAAAGACCTGCACCAGCCCCTTGAACGCCGCCTGCTGCTGCTGGTACAGCCCGCCCAGTTCATAGTAGCCCCCCGCTGGCAAGGCAACGGAAGTCATGGCCTTCTGAACGGCGTGCAGGGTCGAGCCCATGTCACGCCCACTGATGCGCGCCGTCACTGCGATCATCCTCTTCAGGTTATCACGGTTGATTTCGGGCTGTCCGTTGACGCTACGCAGGGTGGCGATCCTCCGCAGGGGAAAGAGATGACCATCCGGTGCGCGCAGCATCATTCGTTCCACCTGATACACATTGGCTCGAACGGACTCCGGGAGCCACACCCGCACGTCGATCATTTTATAACTGTTTTGCACCTGAGTCGCCACCACTCCAGAAAGTTGGGCCGCCAGCAGTCCCGTCACCGCGGCCGGATCCACCCCTTCCAGCGCAGCCCGATCCCGGTCCACATGAATCTCCAGGGCGTCCCCCGCCGGATTGATGCCATTCTTGACATCGACCACCCCGGGAATCTTGCGGATTGCCGCGGCTGTTTTCAGGGCAACTCCCTGCAGTTTCACCGGATCATCGGAATACAATTTGATCTCGATGGGTTCGGGCACCGAGGTCAGATCCCCGATCATGTCCTCCATCAACTGGGCCAACTCGATTTCCAGGCCGGGCACCTGCGTCTCGACCTCGTGACGGATCCGGTCCATGACCTCTTCAATGGGTTGGCGAGGTCGGGCCTTGAGACGAACGAAAAAATCGCCTTCGTTGGCCTCAGTGACCCCGCCGCTCAATTGCGTGCCGGTGCGACGGGAATAGGTATCGACATTGGGATCCGCCTTGATGATGGCTTCCACCTGGCGCAACAGGCGGTCGGTTTCACTCAGCGAAGTTCCCGGCGGAGAACGGTAATCGAGTACGAAGCCCCCTTCATCCATGGCGGGCATGAACCCCGAACCCAGCCGTTCCCAGGCCAGCGCCCCGGCCCCCAGCAGTGGCAGAATGAACAGCAGGACCCTCGACGGATGTCGAAACAGCCCGCGCATCAGGGCCTCATAGTGATCGTGCCACCAGCGGGTCAGACGCCCCCCTTCTTCCTGAAAGGCGTCCCGTTGGCCGAGAAAAATATCTGCCAGCAGGGGAACAGCCGCCCAGGTCACCAGAAAGGACAGAAACAGGCAGATCACCATGGTCAGGGACAAGGCCTTGAAAAAAGCCCCGGTCACGCCATCGAGAAAGGCCAGGGGGATGAAGATCACCATGGTTGCAGCCGAGGAACCCGCCAGAGGAGCCGTAAACTCCCGTGCCGCACTCATCACCCGCTCATGGGTCAACTGGTGGCTGGAACGCAGGCGACGAATGATATGTTCCAGCATGACGATGGCATCGTCGATGATGAGCCCCACCGCTGCTGCCATTCCGCCCAGAGTCATGATATTGAAACTCATGTCCAGCACTCTGAGCAGGATCATGGAAGTTGCCAGAACGGAGGGAACCACCAGCACGGCAATGATCGTCACCTTGAGATTGCGCAGAAACAGAAGGAGGATCCCCGCTGCCAGGGCTACGCCGATGAGAATGGCATCGCGCACGCTGGCCGCCGCCTGCAACACCAGTTGACTCTGGTCGTACCAGCGCGCGAGTTTGACTCCGGGAGGCAGATGAAACGCCCGGATACGCTGCTCGATGGCATGGGAAATCTGGACACTGTTGCCCGAAGGCTGCTGATAGACATTCAGCAAGACTGCCTCGCGCCCCTCGGCATTGACCCGAATCCATTGGGGGGTGGTGCTGATCGATACCTCGCCCACATCCCCGACTCGTACCACCCCACCGCCGGGACTGTTCAGCAGCACGGTCTGACGGATGTCTGCCAGGGTTTGCAGACGCGTATCGGAAATCCCCAGATATAACTTGTAATGGTCTTCCAGGCGACCGATGGCCGAAATCACGTTGGCCGCCCCCAGGATCCGCGCCACGTCTGCCACGGTCAGGCCGCAGGCCTGCAACCGGCCAGGATCGAGGGTCACCCGGTATTCCTCCTGGGTTCCTCCCACGGTCTGAACCCGTGCCACCCCTTCCACGCCCGACAGGAGCGGGCGCAACTGGTACTGCGCCAGATCACGCAGCGCCGTGAGGGATACCCGATCCGACGTCAGGCTGTAGGCCATGAAGGGAAAGACCGTCGGGTCCATGTGACGGGTCAGCATGGTCGTCCCGGCAGGCAGGGTGGGCAGAATTTGCGCAATGGCCGCATCGACCTGCATGGTCGCCACGGTCATGTCGCGTCCCCAGGGAAAGTTCACCGAAACTTCGGCCGTACCCCGACTGGTGGTGGAACGAACCGACAGTACCCCGGGCACCCGGCGCACCATCTCCTCCACCGGAATGGTCACCTGCATGGCCATCTGCTCAGCCGGCCGGTCGCCCGCATCGAGGGTCACTTCCACACGGGGAAAATCCACCTGGGGAAAGAGGGTGACCGGCAACCGAAAGGCCGTCACACTCCCGGCAAGCACCAGTGCCAGCAAAAAAAACAGCAGGGAGCGCCGGTGCGCACGTACCCAATGGCCCCAGTTCATCGCCCGGGCCCACGCACGGCCATGCCGTCGCTCAATTCGTAGTTACCCTCCACCACCACCGGCAGAGCCGGGTTCACCGCCCCTTCCACGCCCGTCATCGCTCCGTTTTCAAAGGCAGTCACGGTCACACGCTGGGCATGGTCTCCCTGTACCTGAAAAAGGTACGCCTCCCCTGCCTCATCGCGCAATACGGCCGAACGCGGCACGACCCACAGGGTCCGGGTCTGTACCTCAAGGGTCGCACGCACCTTCGTGCCCAGAACCGGGTCGATGCCGGGATCGAGGCGGACCCACACGTCCAGCCCCTGCGTCTGGGCATTGATCATGCCATGAAGGGCTACCACGGTTCCGTGCCAGGATTGTGCCTGTCCGAAGAGAGGCGTCATGGTGACCGGTGTACCCTCGCGTACCTGCCCGGCCTCTTCCACGGGAAGCGTCAATTGAACCTGGGGCTGCGCCCGTCGCGCCAATTGCAAGACGGTGGTCCCCGCCGGAATCCGTTCGCCCTGTGCCACGCCTTGAGTCAGAATCACCCCGTCGAAGGGGGCCGAGACGGTCACCCGTTCACTGCCCGCCCCCAACCGATTCTGGGCCTGCAAGGCGCTTTCGGCATCGTGCAGTGCCTTGCGGGCGGCCTCCAACTGGCTGACCGTGACCAGTTGTTGTTCGTACTGCCGCTGCAGACGGGCATATTCGTTGCGCGCAAAGTCCCACGTGGTCTGCGCCTGGGTATGACCCACCACGCTGACCGGGTCCGTCACGAACTCGAAGAGGGGTTCCCCCCGAACCACCCGCTGGCCGGGTGCCACCCGCACCCGGTCCACCATCCCGGCGCGGGGCAAGGCAATGCTTTGGGTGTTCCCCGGGGTCGAAGTCACCGTGCCATAGCCCGCCACCGTAAAACTCATGGCCTGACGTTGCAGAGGCCGGGTGCGAACCTGCACCACGCTCTCCTCCTCCCCCCAGGCGGCCACGCTGCCCAGGACCATCGCCAGCACCCACAGTCTGGTCACAAATCGATTCATTTCATCTCCTTGCCGGAAAACTCGCCGCCCACCAGTGTCTCGAGCGCCACGCGCTCTTCCCGTATGGCCTGTTCGAGCGCGATTTTCTCTGTCAATTTGGTCAGGTGCGCTTCCTGCACCAGTGCATTGGCCGACAGATCCAGCGTCCCCGCTTGCAGCGCCAGTGTCGACTGTCTGGCGACCCGGGTTTGCAAGGCCAGGTTCTCGTCAAGAGAACGCAGCGTGTGTTCCAGTTGGGTCAGATCGGACAACAACTGGGCAATTTCCTGTTGTGCCGTATTGATGCGCAGTTGATATTCATCGTGCAGGCGCTGACGGGTGGCCTTCTCGATGGCAATCACCCCGCGGTTGCGATTGAAGAGGGGAAGATTGGTGCTCACGGCATACCCATGATAATTGGTACCGTTATTGTCCCGTGCCTTGAGCAGGCCGAAATTGATGGCCGGAAACTGGCCCAGGATGGCCTGCCACAAACGCTGGTCCTGGGCCTCGTACCCCGCCGCCAGGGCACGCAAATCGGGTCGGCGTTGGGGAAGGGTCGGCAGTTGGGCACGCACTTCCGCCGCATCGGGAATCGGTACGTTGGCCTCGCCCACCAGATTCAGCACCGTTTCCGGGGCTAGGCCGAGCAAGGCGTTCAGGGCCATCCGGTTCTGGGACAGCACCAATTCCGTGTCACTGATCTGGCGTTCGATCCCCTGCAGCGTCGTCGCATCCGCGCTCAGTACCGTCACGGTCAGATTCCCCTGGGCCAGGGCACCTTCTTCACGGCGCTGAAGTTGTGCCGCAACCTGTCGACTTTCCTGGAGGGTGGCCCGCAAATCTTCTTCGGCACGAATGCGCACGAACAACAGCCGGGCCTGCCCCACCACCTGCCACTCCTGCCAGAGCAAGGCCAGATCCGCCTTGTGCGCATCCGCTTCAGCAGCGGCCTGACGGGCATGATGCAGCACCAGGGCACTCAGGTCGTAGTTGAGCCCCACATCGAAAGCGATGACATTTTCTCCTGGGGTACTGGTTTCGGGAATCTGCGGCGAGTAAAAGAACTGGGGATCGGGCAACAATCCGGCATCGAAGGCCTGAGCCCGCGCAATGCCCAGATCGTCACGCACCAACTTGAGGTCGGGATTGTTGACCACCGCCAGGGTAGCCACTTCCGTCATGTCCAGACCATCGCGGGGATCGAAGGGATGGGCAGCCAGTTCAGGAAAGGGCAGACTTTTGGGATCCACCTGGAGACGGGGCAATTCCCTGGGCCAGGTTGGCGTGCTCACCAAAGGTTCGGGCTGATAAAAGGTGCACCCCGCCAGCAGGGTCAACCCCAGTACCCACCCACTTTTGCCCCCTATTCCCACGCCTTTCTCCCGTCGAAGACCATCCATCCGGTGGCACCAGGGCCACTGACCTTCAGGATAGCGCAGAAGAATTAGGCTTGAATTAGCCCTCGTGCCAAATCGCGTTGCAAGTCGCTCACCGCTTCCAGCCCCACGGACAGGCGCAGCATGCCGGGCGTGATGCCTGCCGCCTGGCGCACTTCCTCGCTCAATCGACCATGGGTGGTGGTACCCGGATGCGTCAGCGTACTTTTGGTGTCCCCCAGATTGCCCGTGACGGAGATCAGGCGTACGGCATCGATGATGCGCCAGGCCGCCTCCTGCCCACCCGCCACTTCGAAAGTCACCACGGCCCCCCCTTTGCCGCCCTGCTGACGCATGGCCAGGTCATGCTGGGGATGGGAAGGGAGCCCAGGGTACAGCACGCGCGTCACTCCAGGCAGAGTCTCCAGCCATTCGGCCAGCACCTGGGCGCGGGCACATTGGGCCTCCATGCGCAGGGCCAGGGTTTCCATGCCCTTGAGGCAGACCCAGGCATTGAAGGGACTCAAACACGGGCCTGCGGTGCGCACGAATTGATAAACCGGACTGTCCATGACCAGGGCCTGGGAACCCAGAACCGCTCCACCCAGCACACGTCCCTGTCCATCCAGATATTTGGTGGCCGAATGGACCACCAGATCCGCGCCCAGTTCCAGGGGACGTTGCAGGATGGGGGTGCAAAAACAGTTGTCCACCACCAGATGGATTCCATAGTCATGGGCTACGGTCGCCAAACCGGCCAGGTCCACCAGTTCCATGGTGGGATTGGCGGGAGTCTCCGCAAAAAACAAACGGGTTTCGGGACGCACGGCCCGGTCCCAGGCATGCAGGTCGCTCAGGGGCACAAAGGTGCTGGTGACCCCGAAACGCGCCAGAATGCCGGTCAGCATTTGCACCGTGGACCCAAACAGACTGCGCGCAGCCACCACGTGGTCCCCTGCTTTGAGCAACCCCATGAACACCGTGAGGATGGCCGACATGCCGCTGGAGGTTGCCACGCAGGCCTCGGCTCCTTCAAGCGCTGCCAACCGTTCCTGAAAAGCGCTCACCGTGGGGTTGGTAAAACGGGAGTAGATCATGCCCGGTTCACGATTGGTAAAACGGTCTGCCGCCTGCTGTGCGTCGTCAAAGACGTAACTGGAGGTCAGATAGAGGGCTTCGGAGTGTTCGTTGAAGGCACTGCGGTGAATACCCGAGCGGACGGCACGGGTTTCCAGAGCCCATTCGTCATCCGGCCAAGGCGAAATATTCTCTGTCGTCATTCCCCACCCCCTCCCTTACGCAGCCGTTGCGCGCAAGTTGAAATCCAGATCCAGTTGCTGGGCCCGATCTCCCTTCTCGTCCGCGCGCTGATTTTCCAGCACCTGCAGGTAGGCCTCGTCCACATCCCCCGTGACATACCAGCCATTGAAACAGGAAGTATCGAATTCACGAATCCCGTAGCGAATCCCGTCCATGGCCAGCACCAGATCGTCCAGATCCTGATAGAACACCCGGTCCGCCCCGATTTCCCGGGCAATGGCTTCATCATCCCGCCCGGTGGCCAGTAATTCACGCCGGGTCGGCATGTCGATACCATACACGTTGGGGAAACGCACGGGGGGGGCCGCCGAGGCAAAGATTACCTGTTTCGCGCCACAGTCCCGCGCCATCTGAACGATTTCCCGGCTGGTGGTACCCCGTACGATGGAATCGTCCACCAGCAGCACCGACTTGCCACGAAATTCCTGGGCAATGGCATTCAGTTTCTGACGAACGGAACGTTTTCGCTCCGCCTGGCCGGGCATGATGAAGGTGCGTCCGATGTAGCGATTCTTGATGAACCCCTCGCGATAGGGCACGCCCAGCGTGGTGGCCAGTTGCAGGGCACTGGGCCGACTCGTGTCGGGAATGGGAATGACCACATCCACCACCAGGTCCGGTGCCAATTGACGAATCCGTTGCCCCAGCCGTTCCCCCATCCGCAGGCGGGTTTCGTACACGGAAATCCCGTCCATGACCGAATCAGGTCGGGCCAGGTAGACGAATTCGAAGATACAGGGTACCTTGCGTGCCTGCGGGGCACAGAGGAGCGTGTGCAAGCGTCCGTTCTGATCAATGAAAAGCGCTTCGCCGGGTTCGACATCGCGCATCAGGGTAAAGCCCAACGCATCGAGCGCCACGCTCTCCGATGCGACCATGTACTCTGTCCCCTGGGGCGTTTCATGAGAGCCGACCACCAACGGACGAATGCCGAAGGGGTCGCGAAAAGCCAGCAGACCGTGGCCTGCAATCAGGGCCACCACGGCATAGGCCCCACGACAGCGTTGGTACACCCGGGTCACCGCCGCAAAGATTTCCGGCGTACTCAGGCGATGTCCCTGAGCCACTTCGTCCAGTTCATGGGCCAGCACATTGAGCAGGACTTCCGAGTCCGAACGAGTATTCACATGGCGCCGATCCTCTTCGAACAACTCAGCGCGCAGGGCAGCAGTATTGGTCAGATTGCCGTTATGTCCCAGCACGATGCCAAAGGGAGAATTGACGTAGAACGGTTGGGCTTCTGCGGACGAAACGGCAGAGCCTGCGGTCGGATAACGGCAATGGGCGATGCCCATGTTGCCCAGCAGGGAGCGCATGTCACGGGTGCGAAAAACATCCCGCACCAGTCCCAGCCCTTTATGCATGTGAAAAGTGTTGCCTTGCGCCGTCGTGATGCCTGCGGCATCCTGGCCGCGGTGCTGCAGGAGTTGGAGGGCGTCGTACAACAACTGGTTGACGGGTGAGTTCGCCACGATACCGACGATTCCGCACATGAGCCCTGTCCTCACAGAGTATGACAAGGCATCATTTTAGCGGATTTATCGGTTGGACGGCGGGGAAACCCCACGGCTCGAATTTTACCCGCAGTCCCGTCACCGGAACGGGGGGCAATGTTAGAATGGACAGCCTTCCTTTTGTCGGGAGTCCGCTCCTTGATCGACGATATCCTGCACAGTTCTCTCTGGACCTACTTTGCCACCTATACCTGGATAGACCTGCTGCTGGCAGGGATACTGCTGCTTTCCACCCTGTTCGGCTGGATCCGCGGCATGGTGCGGGAATTTTTCAGTCTGGTCAGCTGGCTGCTGGCCTTCTGGGTGGCGCACGCCTGGAGCGAAAAGTTGGTCCATGCCCTGCATCCCTGGATAGCCCAGGAAGTCCTGCGCTGGGTACTGGCTTTCCTGTTGATTTTTGTAGGGGTCCTGATTCTGGTACGGTTGGTCAGTACCCTGCTCCAACGCATCGTCAAAAAGATCGGACTGGGTTCCCTGGATGGGCTGCTGGGCGCATTGTTCGGCTTGCTGCGCGGAGGATTGATCGTTCTGGCGCTGCTCCTGCTGGCCGGGCTCACTCCCTTGCCGCACCAGGCCAGCTGGAAAGAGGCGCGCCTCCTGCCCTATGCCATGCCGGGCGTGCACCGGGTTCTGGGCTGGTTACCCCCCGCCCTGTCCCGCCTCTTCCACTATTGAGGCGATGACACCCGTATGCCCTGCACCCCCAACTGGTTCAGCCGTTGCAGGGCAGAACCCAGTGCGGGTTCGCTGGGGAAAGGGCCAATGCGCACCCGCCAACGGGGCGTCCCTGTCGACTCGAGGGCGTCGACGCGAGGGGGAAATCCCAATTTGAGCAATTTTTTTTCCAGTTGAGTCACCCGTTCCTGATGGGCGAACACCCCCACCTGGATCCAGATCTCCGTTCCTGTGGTCGCAGCCGTCCTTTTGTCGGCGGCCTCCCCCTTCGCCAGGGCAGGACTGACCGCCCCCGTTTTGGCCTTGACGACCGCCGGTTCGTTTCCAGACACCTGGGGGTGGGGTTTCTGCACGGGAACCGCCGTCGACGAAGGCATGGCTTCCTTTTCAGCCGACAGGTCCACCAGTTCCTCCTTGATCACCACGCGGCTCTGTGCAGCGGGGGAGGTTCCCTTGGGGCCTCCCGAAGAGGATCCCGTCGCCGGCGCCGCACTGTAGAGTTGCGGCACCACGGGAACGACGGGCGCCGGAGAGGGTGTCGGACTGACGGTTCCCTCCTTGGGCGCACGCGCCTGGTCGAGCAACAGGGGAACGCCCACGGCTGTCAACGAAGCCAGCACGCCCACCCCGATCAGGCGCTGGCGATGACGCTGACGCATCAATTGAAGGTCGGGGTTGTTTTCCATGCGGTCAAAGGGCGGACACTTCCTCGGGATCGATGGTCAGGATGCTCAACAGATTGGCGATGCGCGCGCGCTGCTGGCGTCGATCCATGATCATGTCGATGGCGCCCTTGGCCAGCAGGAACTCGGAACGCTGAAACCCGTCGGGCAATACCTCACGGACCGTCTGCTCGATCACCCGGGGTCCGGCAAAACCGATCAGGGCATTGGGTTCGGCAATCACCACATCCCCGATCATGGCAAAACTGGCGGATACCCCGCCCATGGTGGGGTCAGTCAACACCGAGATGTAGGGCAAACGGGCTTCGGCCAAACGAGTCAATGCAGCACAAGTCTTGGCCATCTGCATCAGGGAAAGCAATCCTTCCTGCATGCGCGCCCCCCCACTGGCCAGAAAACACACGAAGGGACATTGGGAATCGAGGGCTGCCTGGACCGCGCGCACGAATCGCTCCCCCACCACGGACCCCATGGACCCCCCCATGAATTCAAATTCGAAGGCCGCCGCCACGATGGGCATTCCCTCGAGAAAACCCTGCATGACCACCAGGGCATCCGTTTCGCCCGTACTGGTTTGAGCCTCGCTCAGCCGTTCGGTGTAGCGTCGACTGTCCTTGAACTTGAGCGGATCGATGGGCACGATTTCCGCACCCAGCTCCACCCGTCCCTCCGGATCCAGAAAACCGTCCAGACGAATGCGCGCCGTAATACGCAAATGATGCGCACACTTGGGACAGACGTGCAAATTGGCCTCGAGATCCGTGCGATAGAGCACCACCTCACAGGAAGGGCACTTGACCCACAGCCCTTCAGGCACCGATCCCTTGACGTTTTTCTTGTCGCGCTTGATGCGCGGGGGCAATAGTTTCTTGAACCAACTCATTGGGCACCGTCCATGGCAAGACGAAATTGGCGCATCAGCGTCTCTGCGCGGTGAGGCACCTCCGTCGGGGTACTGGCCTCGATTTCTTCGACCAGGCGAGACCCGACCACCACCGCGTCGGCAACTTCCGACAAACGTCGGGCCGTGGCTCCATCGCGAATGCCAAAACCCACCCCCACCGGAACCCTGGCGCAGGAACGAATACGGGCTACCTGGGCAGCCACTGCCTCCACCTCCAGATGTCCCGCGCCGGTCACGCCCCGCAAGGAGACATAGTACAGGTATCCCGTGGCAAGTTGAGCGATTTCACGCATGCGCTGCTCCGTCGTGGTGGGCGACAGCAGGAAGATGGTATCGATCCCGACCAGGGACAGCGCAGCCTTCAGATGGCGCGCCTCAAGGGGAGGATAGTCCACCACCAGCACCCCATCCACCCCGGCATCCCGAGCCTGCGCCGCAAAGGCATCAAGCCCCAGACGTTCGATCGGATTGGCGTACCCCATCAGTACCACCGGGGTCTGGTCGTCCGTCAGACGGAACTCGGACACCACGGCCAGCACGTCGGTCAGGGTCACCCCGTTCTGCAAGGCACGCTCGCTGGCGCGCTGGATCGTGGGACCATCGGCCATGGGGTCGGAGAAAGGAATCCCCAGTTCCAGGATGTCGGCTCCCCCGGATACCAACGCCCGCATGGTCGGGACAGCCAACTCCAGTAACGGGTCGCCCACGGTAAAAAACGGGATCAGAGCCTTCCGGTTCAAACCGGACAGGTGTGCAAAAGTAGATGCAATTCGCGACAAAATCAATCTCTCCTAAAGATGCAAGCCACTGCGTTCGGCCACCGTCGCCATATCCTTGTCCCCACGCCCGGACAGGTTGACCAGAATGATCTGATCCTTCCCCAGCACAGGGGCCATCTTCATGGCCTGGGCCACGGCATGACTGGACTCCAGAGCCGGAAGAATCCCTTCCAGACGGCACAGGGTATGGAAAGCCTGAAGGGCTTCTCCATCGGTGATGGCTACATAGGATGCCCGGCCACTGTCCTTGAGCCAGGCGTGCTCCGGCCCCACGCCCGGATAATCGAGTCCCGCCGAAATGGAATGGGTTTCGATGATCTGGCCGTGCGCGTCCTGCAGCAGGTAGGTGCGGTTGCCATGCAATACCCCGGGAACTCCGGCGGACAGGGACGCCGCGTGGCGTCCGCTGGACAGGCCGTCCCCTCCGGCCTCCACCCCGATCAGGCGGACCGACTCCTGCAGGATGTAGGGATAAAAAATCCCCATGGCATTGGACCCTCCGCCCACACACGCCAAAATCACATCGGGCTGGCGCCCCACCAGGTCGGGCATCTGAGTCAGACACTCGCGCCCCACCACCGCGTTGAAATCGCGCACCATGGTGGGGTAAGGATGGGGACCGGCCACCGTACCAATGATGTAGAAGGTATCGTCGATGTGGGTGACCCAGTCACGCATGGCTTCGTTCAAGGCGTCCTTGAGGGTTTTGGAGCCGCTTTCCACCGGCACCACCCGGGCGCCCAGCAACTTCATGCGGTAGACATTCTGGGCCTGGCGCCGCACGTCCTCTGCCCCCATGTAGACCACACATTCCATGCCATAACGCGCGGCCACGGTGGCGGTCGCCACCCCATGCTGGCCGGCCCCGGTTTCAGCAATGACGCGCGGCTTGCCCATGCGCCGGGCCAGCATGGCCTGACCGATGGTGTTATTGACCTTATGGGCACCGGTATGGTTGAGATCCTCACGTTTCAGGTAGATCTGTGCCCCCCCCAAATGTTCGGATAACCGTTTGGCATGATAGATCGGGCTGGGGCGCCCCACATAGTGATGCAGCTCATGGGCCAACTCGGTCAAGAATTCCGGGTCCTGGCGGTAACGCTCGTACTGCGTCTTGAGTTCCTCGATGGCGGCCATCAGAGTTTCGGATACGAAGGTCCCCCCATAGGGACCAAAATACCCTTCCTGGTCCGGCAAATCATACACGTTCATCACTTCTCCCTGTCAAAACCATCGGCCTTCGCCACCGCTTCCAAAAAATGCTGTACGCGCAGAGGATCCTTCCGCCCCGGTGTCCGCTCCACGCCACTGCTCACATCCACCGCCCAGGGATGGACCGTCCTGACCGCCTCCCCAACGTTATGGGCGGTCAAACCCCCGGACAGCACCAGAGGACAGGGCAATCGACGCGGCAACACCGCCCAGTCGAAAGTCTGCCCGGTACCGCCAGGAAGTCCCGGAACGAAAGCATCCACCAGAATTCCCTGAGCCTTTTCATGGCGTGCCGCGAATTGTACCAAATCAAAGCCCTCGTGAACGCGCGCCGCCTTGATATAGGGCACCCCGTAACCCACACAGTCGAGCGCGGTCTCATCGCCGTGGAACTGGAGACAATCCAGGGAAACCGCCGCCAGAGTCCGTTCGATGGTGTCCCGGGAAGCATCGACGAACAGTCCCACCACGCTGACGAAGGGGGGCAAAGCCGCTCGGATGGCCTGCGCCTGTTCCAGGCCGAGTGCGCGGACACTGGGGGGATAAAAGACCAACCCCACCGCATCCACCCCGGCTGCCGCCACTTCCAGCGCATCTTCCACCGTGGTCAGGCCGCACACCTTGACGCGGGTTCTCATTCCTGGCGCCCCTCCGGCAAATTCCATGCTTCATCATACTCCACTGCGCTCAGACAAAGGCCCTCCGGCGCAAAGGTCGGCGCAGCCCGGGTGCGATCACCCTGCTGCAACAGTTCCGCCATCCATTCAGGGGGCATCGCGCCACTGCCCACCTGAACCAGGGCGCCCACCAGATTGCGCACCATGTGCTGGAGAAAAGCATCCGCCTGAAAAGTAAAATGAAATTCTTCCCCCACGGCCTCCACTTCGGCCCGCAACAGCGTCTTGACCGGCGTTTTGGCCTGGCACTCCGCGGCGCGAAAGGCGCTGAAATCATGGGTGCCGAGTATCCATCCACATCCCGCGCGCAATTTTTCCAGGGCCAGGGGGCGATGCGTCCACCCCAGCACACCGCAGGCATAAGCCGGGCGTACCGGGTGACTGAGCAGACGATAACGATACGTGCGCGAACGGGCCGAAAAACGCGCATGGAAAGGTTCGGCCACCGACCGGGCCCACAAAACTGCAACCGTAGGCGGCAAGTGGGCATTGGTGCCGCGTACCCAGGCCTGGAGGGGACGCGCCACGAAAGTATCGAAGTGAACCACCTGACCGGTGGCATGCACCCCCCGGTCAGTACGCCCTGCCGCAATCACGCCAATGGGTTCCCCCGCCACCGCCGCCAGCGCGCCTTCCAGAACGCCTTGTACCGTCAGGTCCCGATGCTGGCGCTGCCAGCCATGAAAGCCACTGCCTTGATATTCCACGCCCAAGGCAATTCGCCCCATCGCTCAACGATCCAGAAGAAGACGCAACATGCGGCGCAGCGGTTCGGCAGCGCCCCACAGCAATTGATCGCCCACCGTGAAAGCCCCCAGATACTCGGGCCCCATGGCCAGGGTATGCAAACGTCCCACGGGAATCTGCAAGGTGCCACTTACCGCCGCCGGGGTCAAAAATCGTTCGCTGGCTTCACGTTCGTTGGGAATGACGCGGACCCATTCATTGGCCTCGGCGATCCGTGCCTCCACCTCGGGCAAGGGTACGGAACGATGCAACTTGATGGTCAGTCCCTGGGAATGACAACGCATTGCCCCTACCCGAACACATAAACCATCCACGGGAATACTGCCCGGACTCCGAAAGGGCGGCAGACCCAGGATCTTGTTACACTCCGCCCCACCCTTCCATTCCTCTTTGCTTTGACCGTGTTCCACAGGCACGTCGATCCAGGGAATCACACTCCCGGCCAGGGGAACGCCACGAAAATTCCCAGTGGGCAACCCGGAGGAGCGCAAGGTTTCAGTGACCTGCCGGTCGATATCGAGAATGGCCCCGGCCGGATCCTCCAGGGCCGTGGCCACCGCACCGTGCAACGCGCCCATCTGCTGAAGCAGTTCGCGCATGTTCTGAGCCCCGGCACCCGACGCCGCCTGATAAGTCATGACCGAGACCCACTCCACCCATCCGGCCTGAAAGAGCCCACCCAAGGCCATCAGCATGAGACTGACGGTACAGTTGCCGCCCACGAAGTCCCGCACCCCCGCCGCCAGCCCCTTTTCGATGACCGAACGGTTGACCGGATCGAGAATGATCAAGGCATGCGCCTTCATGCGCAGCGTGGATGCGGCGTCGATCCAGTACCCGGTCCAGCCCCGCGCGCGCAAGGCCCCGTGCACCTGCTGGGTATATTCCCCGCCCTGACAGGTAACGATGATATCGAGAGCCGCCAGGGCATCGAGATCATGGGCATCCTGCAGCGGCGCTGCCGCACCGCCGAGGGCCGGACCCACCCCGCCCACTTGCGAGGTACTGAAGAAATGCGGCGTGAAGTGCGCGAAATCTCCCTCTTCGCTCATGCGCTGCATCAGCACCGATCCCACCATCCCCCGCCATCCCACCAGCCCAACGGTTTTCATGAATCGTCTCCTCAACCGACCTGCAAGGCCTTCACCACCGCATCGCCCATTTGACTGGTGGACACGATCCCTTCACCGGCCTGGGCAATATCGGCCGTCCGGATGCCCTGAGCCAGCACGGAGCGCACGGCCTGTTCGATCCGGTCGGCAAGATCGGACCGATGCAGGGAGTAACGGAACATCATGGCAACCGACAGGATCTGGGCCAGAGGATTGGCCTTGCCTTGCCCGGCAATATCCGGAGCACTGCCATGAATGGGCTCATACAGGCCCTGGCCACGGGCATTCAGGGAGGCCGAAGGCAACATGCCGATAGACCCCGTCAGCATGGAAGCCTCATCGGAAAGAATATCCCCGAAGAGGTTGCCGGTGACGATGACATCAAATTGACGGGGATGGCGCACCAGTTGCATGGCCGCGTTATCCACCAGCATGTGACTCAAGGTTACCTCGGGATACTCGGGGGCGATTTCCGTCACCACGTCACGCCACAACTGTGTGCACTCCAGCACATTCATCTTGTCCACGGAACAAAGCCGCCGCTGGCGACGCATGGCCGCCTGAAACCCCCAGTGGGCCACGCGCCGGATTTCCGATTCGGCGTAGACCATGGTATTGAAGCCTTCCCGTTCACCCGCCGCATTGGTCCGGAGCCCGCGCGGTTCACCAAAATAGATGTCGCCCGTCAACTCCCGGACGATCAGGATATCCAGGCCGGAGACCACCTCGGGACGCAACGTGGAAGCCGCCACCAGTTCGGGAAAAACCTGGGCGGGACGCAGGTTGGCAAACAGGTCCATGGCCTTGCGCAAACGCAACAGACCCCGCTCGGGACGCTGTTCCCGGGGCAGGGCATCATACCGCGGACCGCCGATGGCGCCGAACAGGACGGCATCAGCCTGTTCACAAAGCGTCAAAGTGGACGGAGGCAGGGGATCTCCCGTCTGATCCACCGCCGCCCCACCCACCGGGGCCACCTCCAGTTCCAGGGAAACTCCTTCGGCGCGCAAAACTTCCAGTATCTTGAGGGCCTCGGCCACGATCTCGGGTCCAATGCCATCTCCAGGCAATACGGCGATTTTCATGATTCCTCCTGAACGGACCCTGCAAGGCCCCACTGTCGAAACCGGACATTATCGCATAGCCCGCCAGTCGGGGCTCAAAACTCAGGGGTAGTCCTGGCGCGTGGGACGAATCAGGATGTCGCTGACATGAACATGGGGCGGACGACTGAGGATATAGTGAATGGCCTGTGCAATATCTTCTCCAACCAGGAGGGGGCCGAAGTTACCCTTGAAGGTGTCGACCATGCCCGCCGAATACCCCGCCCCCTCCTGAAAACCGCTCAATACCAGGCCGGGCTCCACCAAACTGACCCGGATGCCCTGCGGCCCCACTTCCCGACGCAATCCCTCCACCAGTGCGTGCACGGCAAATTTGGTCGATCCATACACGGCGCTGAAGGGAGAAATATGGCGGCCCACCACGGAGCCGATCACCACGATGTCTCCGCCCCGACGAGGGTAATCCACCTGCGGACGCAGGTGCTGAGCCGATTTTTGCATGAGCGAAAGGGTGGCCGTCACATTCAGTTTCAGGATCTCTTCGAAACGGGACAGATCGACCTCGGTCACAGACCCACCCAGGCCGCGCCCGGCGTTGACCACCACGGCATTGGCGGGCTGTCCGAAATAGGCCAGGGCAGCGCTGAACAACTGCGCCTGCACGGCCTCCTCTGTGATATCTCCGGCCACTCCGTGAAAATGCGGACCCCACTGACGTTCCAGTTCCTGCAACTTGCCGGCATTGCGCCCATTCCCCAGCACCCCATAGCCCTGGGCAATGAGGGTACGGGCCGTCGCCTCACCGATGCCCGAGGTGGCACCAGTCACAATCACGATTCGGGAAGGGGAACTCATCATGCGTCACTCCTCAGGGTGCAAAAAATTGGTAAGTGGCCGTATAGGTCACCTTGGTCACCTTGCCTACTTTTTCTGCCGTACATCCCTTCGCCGGGGCCAGGCCACCCCGCGTATGAATTTGCCGGATGCTCGTCGCATGCGCCAGGGAGCCACTGCCCACTGCATCGCCACCCTTCCACAAGACCCAGGGAATATCCTCGCCTTCCTTGGGCGCAGGCGCACTGGCCACGACCGCCACTCCGGTGATGGCAGTCCCATCCTTCATGCTCCAGCGCGGCCCCTTCACCAGGCTGGCCAGGGCATTCCCTGTCCCGTCGTAGAGATCGGCCACCGGTCCCTGTGCCGCCCAGGTATAGGCATTGTCGCCGTTTTTTTCACAGGCATACGTCTGTACGCCCTCCCCCATGGCCTGCAGGATCATTTTCTGATCTGAGGGGGGAGTCAGGGATGCCGGCAACTTGGCGTCCTGTTTCGTGGCACAGGAAGTCAGGGCCAGGAAAGTCAGTCCAAGCAGGGAGAAAGATTTCGGAAACCGTACACACCGCATGATGTCACTCCGACAGAACTCAAGGAAGGACAGTATAAAATGCCGGTGCCTTCCTGTCACGACAGAACTCGATGGCCCCGGGATTTTTTCCGACGGGTTTGCGCTCGGCGGATAACTGGTAGAATCCCCCCTCGTCCAAACGGGTTTGATGGGATCGAGACATGATAGTTCTGGGGATCGAAACCTCCTGTGATGAAACCGGGGTGGCCCTGTATGACAGCGCAAGGGGACTGAGGGCAGAATCGCTGCACTCCCAGATCGCCCTCCATGCAGCCTATGGCGGGGTAGTCCCGGAACTGGCCTCGCGGGATCATATTCGTCTCCTGGTCCCGCTCATCGAACGCACTCTGGACCAAGCCCAGGCCACCCTGGCAGACCTGGATGCCATTGCCTACACGGCAGGGCCCGGCCTGGCCGGTGCGCTGTTGGTGGGCGCCTCGGTGGCCAGCGCGCTGGCGCGCAGTCGACATCTGCCTGCCTGCCCGGTGCACCATCTCGAAGGCCATCTGCTTTCCCCCTTTCTGGCCGCCGAGCCGCCCTCCTTTCCCTTCGTCGCACTTCTGGTTTCAGGCGGACACAGTCAGTTCATGGCCGTGGAAGGGTTGGGGCGCTATCGCCTGCTGGGGGAAACGGTGGACGATGCCGTCGGGGAAGCCTTCGACAAAACGGCTCAATTGCTGGGCCTGCCCTACCCGGGAGGACCCGCACTGTCTCAATTGGCCCGTCAGGGAGATCCGGCGCGCTTTCGTTTGCCCCGTCCCCTCCTCCAGAGCGGCGACCTGCAACTCAGTTTCAGCGGCCTGAAAACTGCCGTTGCCCAGCGGGTACGCCGTCAATCCCCGACGGATTACCCGGACATCGCCGCCGCCTTCGAAGAAGCGGTGGTGGATGTGCTGACCCAGAAAACCCGTCTGGCCCTGCACATGACCGGATATACCCAATTGGTGGTGGCGGGCGGGGTGGGCGCCAACCAGCCCCTGCGCCAAGCCCTGTGTGCACAACTGGAACCTGCCGGCATCCGGGTCACCTTTCCTCCGGCCCATCTGTGTACGGACAATGGCGCCATGATTGCTTACGCAGGCTGCTGTCACTTGCAGAATCCCGCGCTCCTGGCCCGCCTCCGGGATTCCCTCTCTCCAGGCTTCATCATTCACCCGCGCTGGGATCTGGCCGCCTACGCAGCCCATCTCTGACCGGGGTCGCCGGATCAGGCCCTCACGCCCTCCCCGCAGACCGGGCAGAGAGGATCGCGCAACAAACGCACGGTACGAAATTCGCCGCTCAACCCGTCCAGAAGCAGGACCCGCCCCACCAGCGGATTGCCCACCCCACTCAACACCTTGAGCGCCTCTCCTGCCTGCAGGGTACCCGTGGTGCCGGCCAGGGGCGCAAAAACGCCCAACAGGGCGCAACGTTCCTCTTCTTCCGTCCGGCTCTCCGGCGGATAGAGGCACGCATAGCAGGGAGTATCCTGCCGACGAAAATCAAACACGCTGATCTGGGCCGAAAATCGAATGACAGCCCCCGAAACCAAAGGAATGCCGCGCTCGTGGCACGCCTGGTTGAGGGCAAAACGGGTGGCAAAATCGTCGCAACAATCGAGGACCAGATCCACCCCACCAAGACGCTCCCCCCATGCCCCGGGAGCCACCCGCCGGGGATCGGCATGAACGTCAATGGTGGGGTTGAGTTGCCGCAGGCGCTCGGCCGTGGCGTTCACTTTCAGACCCCCCACATCCGAGCTGGAAAGGGCGATCTGGCGCTGCAGGTTGGTCAGATCCACCACATCCCCGTCACACAGAGTCAGGGTACCGACTCCCGCAGCGGCCAGATAAAGGGAAGCGGGCGAACCGAGCCCGCCCACGCCAACGATCAGGACATGCGCACGAGTCAACCGTTCCTGCGTTTCTGCTCCCCACGGTTCCAGCAACAAATGCCGACTGTAGCGTAACAGTGCCGAATCTTCCACTTCCCTCTCCCGCACGGGGCTCAGTGCGGTTTGGTCGCCTCCTGCTTGAGGTAGGCCCGTGCAGCATCCAGTTGCGGATCCGGCAACTCGTCACCCTTGGCCCCCGGCTTGTGCGCGGGTTTGCCCGTTTTCTCTGTCGCAGGCACCGCGGGCTGAGCGGGGGGGGGAGTCGTCGCCCCGTTCTCGGCAGGTTTGACGGTCGCCTCCCCTTTGTCCGCCGCCCCATCCGTGGGATTGGAAAGATGTCCCGTCAGATCCGACTCGTGGATCCCCAGGGTGGCTTCCACTGCATCCGCGTCATCGGGCATCACCTTGTCGGGTTCAATCCCCTTGGCCTGGATGGATCGCCCATTTGGCGTGAAATAACGAGCCGTGGTCAATTTCAGGGCGGTATTCCCGGACAGGGGCAAAATCGTCTGGACCGACCCCTTGCCGAAGGTACGCACCCCCAGGATGAGCGCACGATGGTGGTCCTGCAAGGCACCGGCCACAATTTCCGAAGCCGAGGCCGACCCACCATTGACCAACACCACCAGCGGCAACTTCTTGATGCCCTTGGGCAAATCCGTCAGGTAGTCTTTCTCGCTCGCATCGCGCAGGTAGTTTTCAGGGGTCACCGTCAGATGCATCTTGGCATCGGCCACCCGACCTTCGGTGTAGACCACCAGAGACTCAGGCGGCAGGAATACGCCCGCCACGCCCACCGCCGCATTCAGCAACCCCCCGGGATTGTTGCGCAGGTCCAGGATCAGACCCTTGGGCTGATCCTTGTTGTCCTTGTAGAACTGGGCCACGGCATTGGCCAGATCCTCGCCCGTATGTTCCTGAAACTGACTGATGCGAATCTCGCCATAGCCTGGCTCAAGTTCCTTCAACTTGACGCTCTTCATCTTGATGATGGCCCGTTTCAGGGTGATCACCAGTGGTTTGGGCTCGTTCTTGCGCAGAATGGTGAGGGTGATGGGGGTATCGGGTTTGCCGCGCATGCGTTTGACCGCATCATTGAGGGTCATGCCCTTGATCGCCGCATCATCCAGTTTGATGATGTAATCCCCGGATTTGATGCCCGCCTTGGATGCAGGCGTATCATCGATGGGGGTAACCACCTTGACCAGGCCATCTTCCATGGTGACCTCGATCCCCAGTCCGCCAAACTCTCCCTGGGTGCCATCCTGAAGTTCCTTGTACGCTTCCTGATCGAGGTAGGCCGAATGGGGATCCAGTCCCGCCACCATGCCGGTGATGGCTTCCTTGATCAATTTATGATCGTCCACCGGTTCGACATAATCGCTCTTGATGCGTCCGAAAATTTCACTGAAAACACGCAGATCTTCAATCGGCAGGGGAGTCCCGGCAGGCGTGGTCGACTTGTCGGCCACCGCCGAAAAATTGAGGGTCAGGGCAAACCCGAGCAGGGCCCCCAACAGGATCAAACCCAGTTTTTTCAACGGCCCCACCATAATCTATTTTCCTTTTTCAAACGCAAAATTTAAGGGAAATCCCCATCAGGGATTCCCGACCCAGCGCATGGGGTCGATGGGTTTCCCTTGATAACGAAGTTCGAAGTATAGCCCTGATTCATCATTCTCACCGGTGTTTCCCGCACTGGCCACCACACTCCCGGTCTGAACCTTTTCCCCCACCCGGGCAAAGAAACTCTGCGCACCGCCGTAGAGACTCATGTAACCGTCCCCATGGTCAATGATCAACAAGTTGCCAAAGCCCCTCAACCAATCCGCATAAACCACCTGCCCCGCTGCCACCGCCCGCACCTCCCTGCCTTCGGGCGCATGGATGAACACCCCCCGCCAGGTCAGGCCGGTCTCTGCTCGTGGACTGCCGAAGTGGTTTTTAAGTTCCCCGGCCATGGGCAAACGCAAGTGACCGCGCAAATGGGAAAACGCACTCTCATCCTTTCCCGCTTCCGGAACCTGGTCGATGGTGGCGACGGTACTTTCTCCCGCAACCGGAGCGGCATGCCGGTGTGGGACCGCCCGGTGCGGGGCAGTCGCCGCATGGCGACGCGCCTCACGCGCCAGACGGTCGATCAATTGGGTCAGGCGAGCTTCATCATGGCGCAGCGATTCCAGATTCTTGCGCTGACTGTCGAGACGGCTGGAAAGTGACGCCATCAAGGCCGCCCGAGTTGCATTTTCTTCCTTCAGTCGCTTTTGCTGGAGAGCCATTTCCGCCTCGACCCGGACCAGAGCCTGCATTTTTCGTTCCCGATTTTGGGTAATCTCCTCCAAAGCCTGGAGGTTTCCATTCAACTCATCGATCTTCGAGGCTTCATGACGTGCCAGTACATCCACATAGTAAGCCTGTCGCGTCCATTCGTCGGGATGGGTCACCCCCAATGCGGCGGGCAGAGGGGTACCTGCCTGCCAGTAGTACCGGTATTGAATCCAGCGTTCCAGGCTACGTTGCTGACGCGATACGTCGGCCTGGGTGTCTTCGGCCCGAAGATGCAGCCCCCCCAGTTCGGCCCGCAACTGGGCCTGCTGAAGTTCCAGCCGATGCAATTGACCTGTCGTGGCACTGATGGTCTGTTCGGTGCGCTGTAACTCTTCCCGGACCTTCTGACGGGATCCCTCGGTGGTGGCAACGTCTTTTTCCACCTGATGGATCCGTTTTTTGAGGTCATGCAGATCCCGGGTGGGACTGGCTTCCCCCTTCCCCGCCCACAAAACTGACAAGATCAGTTCGCTCGCCAGTACTGCCCGAAAACACGCACGGAGTACCGGTTTCACCACACCCTCAGGACTGCAGACGACCCTGATTGGCCACGGCCAGGGTCAACGCCTCCACTTTGGCAGGGTCACCGAGGTAATAGTGATCGAGCACGGCACCCTGGTCATCCAGTTCATAGATCAGGGGAATTCCCGTGGGAATATTGAGTTCCATGATTTCCTCGCGGGTATGACGCCCGAGGTGTTTGATCAGCGCGCGCAGGGAGTTGCCATGGGCCACCACCAGCACCTGACGGCCGGACTGAACCATGGGTGCCATGACCTGTTCCCAGAAGGGAACTACCCGCGCCACCGTATCCTCCAGCGTTTCCCCCGCCATGGCTTTCAGGGCATCCGGGTGCCCATAGCGTGGATCACGGCGCTCCGAACGGGGATCCGACTCCGCCAGCAAAGGGGGAGCGGTATCGTAACTGCGCCGCCAGATCAGCACCTGCTGTTCACCGTATTTTGCTGCGGTCTCGGCCTTGTCCAGGCCCTGCAGGGCACCATAGTGGCGTTCGTTCAGCCGCCAGTCCGGAACCGTGGGGATCCACATCCGCTCGCAGACTTCCAGCCCCAGCCAAAGGGTCTTGATGGCTCGTTGCAGCACGGAGGTATAGGCAATATCGGGCAGCAGCCCTGCATCCTTGATCAACCGACCGGCTTCCACCGCCTCCAGCAACCCGGCCGGGGACAGTTCCACATCGGTCCAGCCGGTGAAACGATTTTCCAGATTCCAGACGCTTTGTCCATGACGCAACAACACCAACTTTTTCATAGTCAACCCTGACACTCTTCATCGATGAAACCTTGCCATTCTACCAGAAAGCCCAGGCTTTCTCAGCAACGGTTCCCGGCACTGAAGGCGCTCAATAGACGACCTCCACCGGATCGAGACTGCGCCACAACACCCAGGTCACCACACTGCGCCATGGCCGCCAGCGTTCCGAATACAAAACCAGGTCTGACACGGGAGCCTCCCTCAGTTCGGGGAAATGAAGGCGCAGGGCACGCTGCAACCCCAGATCCGCCACCGGAAAAACGTCTGGACGACGAAGATAAAAAATCAGGAACATCTCCGCACTCCACCGCCCGATCCCATGCACCCGGGTGAGCAGTGCCTGGACCTGTGCATCGGACGCGGCACGCAACACCGCTTCCGTCACCAACCCGGTACTGAAATGCCGCGCCAGATCCTTGAGATAATCCACTTTGCGCAAGGAATACCCGCACTGGCGCAATCGTTCGGGGCTCAGTTCCTGCACCGCAGCGGGTTCAAAAGTGCCCAGGTCACAAAACCGTTTCCAGAGTGAATCGGCCGCCCGAACCGAGATCTGCTGGCCGGTGATGGCGCGCGCCAGGGTCTGAAAGGCGCTCCCCGACTCCGCCCAGGTCGGTCGGCCACAACGGGCCATCAGGACGTCCAGGGGCGCATCGACCCCCCTCAAGGCCTGCATCGCCCTGTCCCAGACTCCCTCCTGATCGAGACGGACGGGAGCATCTTCGGCCACGGCAGGGAATGGAGAATTCATGAAATTCCTCATCTCAGGGTGATTTTGCACATGAAAACACGGATCTCAGTAAAATGGGGGAATTTTTGGATATCCGAAGGAAATGACCGTGCTGGATTTTCTATTGCAACACGTCGCGCTGGTTGTGCTGGTCCTGGCCAGTGGCCTGATGCTGGTGTGGCCCGAAGTCCAATCCCTGATCGCCCAGGAAAAATCCGTGACCACCCTCGAAGCCACCCACCTGATCAACCAACGCCATGCCCTCGTCATCGATCTGCGCAGGGAAAAGGATTTTGCCCTGGGTCATCTCCCCAATGCCCGCCATTATCCCACCGACGAATTGAACGCGCGTGTGGCGGAACTGTCCCAGTGGAAGGAGCGCCCCGTGCTTCTGGTCGCCTCTGCTCAAAGCACCGGAACTGCCCGCCAAACCCTGCTCAAGGCGGGCTTCGCGGATGTTTTCGTTCTCAAGGGGGGAATGACGGCATGGGTCGAGGCAAACCTGCCCATCGCTCGCTCTTCCTCTCCGCAGTGAGTGCCTCTCATGCCCCGTGTCCAAATGTATTGCACTGCGTTTTGCCCCTATTGCGTCATGGCTGAAAAATTGCTGACGCACAGGGGCTTCACCCCCATCGAAAAAATTCGCGTCGATCTGGACCCCGCCGAGCGTGATGCGATGATTCATCGCACCGGGCGCCGCACCGTCCCGCAAATTTATATCGGCCAGACGCATGTGGGAGGGTTTGATGATCTCGCCACACTGGACCGCCAAGGTTTACTCGATCCCCTGTTAGACAATGCCTGAACTTTCATTTTTTTATTGACCCCACGCCAGGACCTACGCACCATGACCCAAAACGGACAAGCCAACACCCCTCTGTTCTCCATCGAAAAGATTTATCTGCAGGATTCCTCCCTGGAACTCCCGCTTGCACCAAAGATATTTCTGGAACGGGAGACACCCCAAATCGAAATCCAACTGACCAACGACAGTCAATCCATCGAAGAAGGACTTTATCAGTGCACCGTCACCGTCACCGTCACCGCCAAAATCACCGATAAAACCCTGTTTCTGGTGGAAGCCAAACAGGCGGGGATTTTCCGCATTCTCAACATTCCGGCGGAGGACATGCCCATCCTGATGAATGTGACTTGTCCCAACATCCTTTTCCCCTATGTGCGCGAAGTGGTCTCGGATTTATCGACCCGCGCCGGCTTTCCGCCGGTCATTCTCAATCCGGTCAATTTTGAGGTGCTCTACCACCAGCAAATACAACAAAACGCCATGCCTGCCCCCAGCACGGTCCAGTAATCCATGCGCCTCACGGTTCTGGGAACGGGCGCCTGGGGTACGGCCCTGGCCCTTTCCCTGAGCGGATTTCATTCCGTCACCCTCTGGGGACGCGACCCCGACCAGGTCCAGGCCCTGCGCCTGACACGAGAGAATCGTCGCTATCTGCCTGGTCATGCCCTGCCCCCTTCCCTGCAACTCTCATCCCACCTGCCCAGTGCCTTGCAAGATGCCGACCTGGCGCTGCTGGTGGTTCCTGTCGCTGCTCTGGAGGAAATCCTGAGCGCCCTCGCCACCCTGAGCCCTCACCTGCCTTTTTTATGGGCCTGCAAGGGCGTGGAACAGGGAACACGGCGCCTGCCTCACCAGATCGTTCGCGCCCACCCCACATTGCAGGGCCCGCACGGCGTGCTGTCCGGCCCCTCTTTCGCCACGGAAATTGCGGCCGGATTGCCTGCTGCCCTGACCCTGGCCTCGTCCAACGAAACCTTTGCCCAAAACACGGCACGCCTCCTGCATCACCCACACCTGCGTCTTTATTCAAGCACGGACCTGGTGGGGGTTGAAATTGCCGGAGCCCTGAAAAACGTCATGGCCATCGCCAGCGGGCTCTCCGACGGCCTGGGCCTGGGCCTGAATGCCCGGGCGGCCCTCATCACCCGGGGGTTGGCAGAAATCACCCGCCTCGGCATGGTACTGGGCGGACGTCGTGCAACCTTCATGGGTCTGACGGGTTTGGGCGATCTGATCCTCACTTGCACGACGGCCCTCTCACGCAACTACCAGGTGGGACAGGGGCTGGCTCAGGGACATCAACTGGGTCCCCTGCTGACCGGTCTTGGCCATGTGGCTGAAGGAGTTCCCACCGCGCTGGCAGCCCTTCAACTGGCCCAGGCGCATGGAGTGGAAATGCCGATCACGGCCACGGTTCAGGAGGTCCTGAGCGGCGCATTGAACGTTCAGGACGCCGTCATCCAGTTGCTGGCGCGCGACCCGCGCGCGGAATGAACGTCCCGCTTCACAAAGCCCCACAAAACCCCTGCTGCCGCCAGGCTTCAAACACCACCACCGCCACGGCATTGGACAGATTGAGACTCCGATTGTGGGGACGCATGGGCAGACGAATCCAGGTCGATCTGTCGAACTCCTCCAGAATGGACAAGGGCAATCCCCGGGTTTCCGGACCAAAGAGAAAAACATCCCCAGGCTCATAGCGCGCACTCGTATGGGGTCCGCTCCCACGGGTAGTCAGCGGAAACCAGCGCCGTGCGTTCAAAGTCTGGCGACAAGTGTCCCAATCGGGGTGCACCGTCAGCACCATCTGCTCATGGTAGTCCAACCCGGCCCGACGCAAGTGGCGATCGCTCACCTCGAACCCCAGGGGGGAGACGAGGTGCAGACGGGCGCCGGTATTGGCACAGAGGCGAATGATGTTGCCGGTATTGGGCGGAATCTCGGGTTGGTACAGCACCACATCGAACATGGGAAATCCTTGTCAGTTCCGCGCATTGCGTTGTTAAAAAGGGTCCGGAGCCGGTGCCTCGGCACAGACCCACACGTCCACCCCGCCCACCCCCACCTGATGCAGGGCCTCAGTCGCCGCCTCGAGCGTGGCCCCGGTCGTCAATACATCGTCCACCAGCGCCACCCGTT
Organism: Ferrovum sp.; assembly: GCF_027317285.1. Classification (NCBI taxonomy): domain Bacteria; kingdom Pseudomonadati; phylum Pseudomonadota; class Betaproteobacteria; order Ferrovales; family Ferrovaceae; genus Ferrovum; species Ferrovum sp. The sequence goes on from NZ_DAHVHV010000019.1 coordinate 27,776, forward strand.
GTCCCTGCAATCGAGCGCTGGCACGAAAAGCACCGACCACATTGCTCTGTCGCGCCGCACGGGGCAGTTCGGCCTGGGGCAGGGTCGCCCGCAGACGGATGAGCCCTTCCTGCACCGGGCAGCGCAACCAATGCGCCAGGGGGCGGGCCAACTCGAGCGCCTGATTATACCCGCGGCTGCGCCAGCGTTGGCGCGACAGGGGAACGGGAACCACGCAATCAGGCAAACGGACGGGCCCGGAAAGTTCCTGCCAGACTTGAGCCAAAGTTGGAGCAAGGTATAGTGCCTGACCAAATTTGAGGGCACGAATCAGGGAAATCACCGGATAGACATAATCAAAGCCCACCCGTACCTGACCCACCCCCACCAGGGTGCGCTGGGGTGCCCCGGCATGACGGGGGAGGGATGCCCAACAGTCCGCGCAGAGCGTGCTGTCCGTCTCCACCGGCATGGCGCAGAGAAAACAGGGAGAAACCACGCCACGGCACAGGACCTGCCCTCCCTTCACCCGCCACAGGGCAAGCCTTTCGGCGATTTCCTTCCCTCGGAAACCCCACCCACCCCATTTCTTCGGGATGCTCGGCATTTGACACCTTCCTTCAGTTACCGGACAATCCGCTACCATGATGAATGATAGCCCCCTTCGCGCCCCCCTCTCGTTCCAAGAAAGCGCCTCCACTGCGCCTGTTTGGACCCGTGCCACCCTGACTGCGCTCTTTGAATTGCCCTTCAATGACCTGCTGTGGCGTGCCCAGTCCGTACACCGCGCCCATTTCGATCCCAATGGCGTGCAACTGTCCACCCTGCTCTCCATCAAAACGGGCGGTTGTCCCGAAGATTGTGGATACTGCCCTCAGTCGGCCCACCACAGCACGGACCTGGCACGCCAGTCCCTGCTCACGACCGATGAAGTGCTGGAGGCTGCACAACGCGCCAAGGAGGCAGGGGCCACAAGGTTTTGCATGGGCGCGGCATGGCGCAGCCCCAAGGAACACGATCTGGACCAGGTCATCCACATGGTTCGCGCAGTGCGTGACCTGGGTCTGGAGACCTGCGCCACCCTGGGCATGCTGAGCCCCCCTCAAGCCGAGCGTCTGAAGGAAGCCGGCCTGGAATACTACAATCACAACCTGGACAGTGACCGGGAATTTTATGGGGACATCATCAAGACCCGTCAGTTCCAGGATCGTCTCGATACGCTGCAAGCCGTGCGAAGCGCGGGCATGAAGGTCTGCTGTGGGGGCATCGTCGGCATGGGTGAAACCCGTGCCCACCGTGCCGGCCTGATTCATGAACTCACCCAGCTCGACCCCGCCCCGGAATCCGTCCCCATCAACCTGCTGGTTCAGGTGCAAGGCACCCCCTTGTACGGAACCGAGGCGCTGGACCCGCTCGAATTCGTCCGCACCATTGCCTGTGCGCGCATTGCCCTGCCCCAGTCTCGGGTACGCCTGTCCGCAGGCCGGGAAGGGTTGTCCGACGAACTGCAGGCCCTCTGCTTTCTGGCCGGGGCCAATTCCATTTTTTATGGGGAACGTCTGTTGACCACCGATAATCAGGACATGCAGCGCGATCGCCGCCTCTTCGAGCGTTTGGGCCTGCACGCCGAATAGTGGACACCCATCGGGAAATCCTGCGTCTGCGCCGAGGGTTCCTGCGTCATTCTCCCCGCGCCAACGCCCCTTCTCCCTTTCTGAGCCGGGAAATCGGAACCCGCCTGCTCACCCGTCTGGCGTACGTGACCCTGGCTCCCCGTCGTCTGCTTGATTTGGGCGCTGGCGGCGGCTGGTCCGGCGTTGCCCTGCAGCACCGTTTTCCCGATGCGGCCCTGCTGGAAGTGGACTGGGTCCCCGAATTGCTTCCTGTGCCCGTCGAACGCGCCTGGTGGGCAAAATGGAGGCAACCCGCTGCCCGTTTTTCTCTGGCGGCCAGCGCACTCCAACTCCCGTTGGTCCAGCATAGCGTCGATCTGGTCTGGGCCCACCTGTTATTGCCCTGGACCCCCATGGATCAATTATTCGCCGAAGTAGAGCGCGTGCTTGCACCGGGCGGACTGTTCCTGTTCTCCACCCTGGGGCCGGATACCCTGCGCGAATTGCGTCCGGCTCTGAGCGAACTGCCGGAAGGAACGCAGCGCCTGGGCCCTTTCAGTGACATGCACGATCTGGGCGATGCCCTGGTACGAGCCCGTATGGCCGACCCGGTCATGGAACGGGAGGATCTGCACATCGATTATCCCGACCTGAACCTGCTCCTCCAGGACCTGCGCGCCCTGGGTCCTGCGCCAGCGCCCCGTCCGGCGAGCCCGGTGGGAAAACAGGCCTGGCAGCGCATGACCCGCGCCTACGAGGGACAACGCTCGGCGACCGGGTTTCCCACCACCCTGGAAGTCATTTATGGGCAGGCCTGGAAGCCTCAACCACGCACTCTGCCCGATGGACGCGCCGTGATCGAAGTGCGTCCCGTGCCCCAGGCACCCATCGGGCTTTAGGTCAGTCTCCCACGGCGGGATGGGACCGAAGATGGTTTTCGACCCCGCTCAGGATTTCCACATGAGCCTCCTGGGGGCCCGCCCAGCCCTCCACCTTGACCCACTTGCCTTTTTCCAGATCCTTGTAATGTTCAAAGAAATGCACGATCTGTTGCAAGGTCAATTCCGGCAGGTCCTCGACACGCTCGAGGTGACGATACAAGGTACAGAGTTTGTCCACGGGCACGGCCAGCAACTTGGCATCCTGTCCCGCTTCATCGGTCATCTTCAGCACACCCAACGCCCGACAGCGCACCACCACGCCGGTGATCAGCGGCACCGGCGTGATCACCAGCACATCCACCGGATCGCCATCCTGGGAAAGGGTTTGAGGAATGTACCCATAGTTGCAGGGGTAATGCATGGCAGTGGACATGAAACGGTCCACGAACATGGCGCCCGTTTCCTTGTCCAGTTCGTATTTGATGGGGTCCCCGTGCATGGGAATTTCGATGATGACATTGAAATCAGTGGGCAGGTTGCGCCCGGCGGGCACACGATCCAGATTCATGAGTGATCCTTAATTATGGTCAGAATGAAAAAATGCGGGGGCAACCTCCCCCCCGGCAACCTCCCCATTATAACGCTTGGGGCCTGTCCAGTCTGCTAGAATCGACGCTTTGAGGAACAGGGAAAAGTCATGCACGTCACGGTACTGGGAGCGGGAATCATCGGCATCAGCACGGCCTGGTACCTGCGCACGGCAGGCTTCGAGGTAACCGTGATCGAGCGCCGATCCGAGGCAGCCCTCGAAACCACCTTCGCCAATGGGGGGCAATTATCCACCGGCCATGTAGAACCCTGGGCCACCCCGGAAACCCTGCCCCAGATCCTGGAATGGCGCCACCATGAAAATTCTCCCCTGCTCTTCCGTCTCCAGGCCGATCCCCACCAATGGAGCTGGGGCCTGCGCTTTCTGCGTGAATGCCGTCCTCAACGCAGCGCCCACAACTTTCATCAATTGCTGAATCTGGGTCAATACAGCCGGGCTGCTTTTCATGCCCTGCGCGCAGAAGTGAATCTGGACTATGAAGGACTGGACCGAGGCATCCTCAACCTGTATGACTCACCCGTCTCGTTGGCCCGTGGGGAAAAAGCTGCCGCGCGGGTCAACGCTCTGGGCTACGAACGCCGCCCCATCAGCATGACCGATGCCATCGCCCTCGAACCCGCCCTGGCTCAGGCCCTCCCGCACTGGTATGGAGCAACCTATACCCCTGGCGACGGCAGCGGCAACGCCCGCCTGTGGACTCAAGGTCTGGCCCGTCTCTGCGCCGCTCGAGGCGTGCACTTCCAGTACCAGACCACGGTGACGGGTTTTGAGACCACGGCTCGACGCATTCAGGGCCTCTGGCTGCAGCAGGAGTCCACCCCGCGCCTGCAGGGCGTGGATGCGGTAGTGGTAGCCCTGGGCAGCGAAAGCGCCCCTTTGCTGCGCCCCCTCGGACTGAATCTGCCGATTTATCCGGTCAAGGGCTACTCCATCACCATGCCCCTGTGCCACCCCGAAAACTCCCTGCAGGTCAGCATCACCGACGATGCCCACAAGATCGTCTTCACCCGTCTCGGCAATGACTTACGCGTAGCGGGCACCGCCGAATTCTCCGGCTACGACCACGGCTTGAACCGCACCCGTCTGGAAGCGCTGGTCCAACGCGCCCGCCAACTGTTCCCCCATCTGGCCGACTATTCTCAGGTAACCCCGTGGACGGGACTGCGTCCCGCCACCCCTTCCAATTGCCCCCTGATCGGCCCCACCCGTTGGGAAAACCTGTTCCTCAATACCGGCCACGGAACCCTCGGCTGGACCCTGGGAACGGGCAGTGGAAAAGCGCTGGCGGAACTGATGCAGGGACATACGCCTGAACTCGAATTCGACTTTACCCGTCCCGCGTAGAAAATTCCGAACTCAGGGCTTGAGGGCTGCGTAGAGGTGAGGCAGGCTGCGGTCCAGACGAAAATCGATCCCCGAATGGGTACCGTCAAACTCTTCGTGGACGTGAGGCACCCGAGCCCGGGTCAAGGCAGCGGACAGTTGGCGTACCCCGTAATGCAGATGGTACTGATCGCGCCAACCACAATCCAGAAACAGACACTTCAACTGGCGCAGGATCGCGGCGTGTCGGGGTGCGGCGTACACGGGATCGCAGGCCTGCCAACGGGCCCATCGCTCGGAGAGCAATGCCCCGGTCTCGAGATGAAAAGGCAGACGAAAGCCATTGGGCGCGGCGGGATCGGGGTCATAGGTCGCGGCCATGCCCAGATTCATGAGGGCGTGGGTCTCGGCACTGGAGGGACGGTCCAGACGACAAACCGCCGCCAGAAAAGAGGCCACACGCCCATCATCCAGCCCCTGGGTCAATGCCTTCCGGGCATGGGCCCGCTGCTTGAAATTTTTTTCCGCCACGTCGGGGCGGAAGCGGGCCAGCATGTCCAGAGTATTGGGCCAATCGCCCCGATAGACCAGATCAAATCCCGCATCGCCGGCGTGACTGACCACCCCGCCCCAGCAGTCCGGGGCGAATATGGCCTGAAACAGCGCCCCATAGCCGCCCGAGGATTTGCCAAAGACCCCGCGATGGTCACGCTTGGCCAGGGTACGGAAGGTGGCATCGATGAAGGGCACCACTTCCTGGCTCAAATAATCGCCATAGGCACCCAGTGCGCTGGAATTGACATACTGGTTGCCCCCCAACCGGGTGAAACAGTCGGGGAAAACCAGAATGACCGGCCCCATGGCTCCGCTGTGGATCAGGCGGGCAACCCGTTCAGGCACGGTCTCGTTGAAGGGTTGCCAGTTGACCTGACTGGGCCCGCTCCCAAAGTATCCCGCCAACCCGTACAACACCGGGTAACGCTGAACGTTCCCCGGCAGGTCATAACCTTCAGGCAACCAGACCGGAAAACGGCGCTGGGTCGGATCGTTCCAGGGATTTCCCCGCAGCACCCGCGAGTCGAATTCGACCCACACCAGACGCCCGGGAAAGACGGACTGGGTGCGCAGGGCCATGACGGTCAGCCGTTGACCCGGCGGCGGTATTCGCCCGTGTTGGTATCGATTTCGATCTTGTCGCCGGTCTCGCAAAACAGGGGCACGGCAATCTTGTGGCCATTCTTGAGCGTCGCCGGTTTCAGGACCTTGCCCGAGGTATCGCCGCGCACGGCCGGCTCAGTGTAATCGATCTCGCGTACCACCGAACTGGGCAACTGAACGGAAATGGCGCGTCCCTCGTAAAGAGTGATCTCGCAGGCCATGCCATCTTCCAGATAGTTGAAGGCATCACCCAGGCTGTCCTTGTCCATGTCATACTGGTTGTACTCGTGGTCCATGAACACATAGGAAGGATCGGCAAAGTAGGAATAGGTCACTTCCTTATGCTCCAGAATGACCTGATCCAGTTTGTCATCGGCCTTGAAGACGGTTTCGCTGGCAGCACCGGTGAGCAGGTTGCGCAATTTCATCTTGACCACGGCGGAACTGCGCCCGCCCTTGTTGTATTCCGCCTTCTGGATCACCAGGGGGTCCTTGCCCACCATGATCACATTCCCGACCCGCATTTCCTGTGCCTGTTTCATACGCCACCCATGTTGAATTAATTGAGACCTAACCGCTCATTTTAACTCAGGATTGGAGAAATTCACAAGTTTCGTGACCAGATCGGGCTCCTCGGCCAGCCTCTCGCTCCAGGCCCGGGCGTGGCGTTCCCACTCTTGCCAACGGGGCTCTATGCCCTGCCATGCTGCCGTCATCTCACCCCACCCGTTCCAGGCGCGGAACAGATCCGCGACGGCCTCGGCCAGCACCGTCTCCAGGCCCACCAGATAGCGTTCCAGAAACGCATCCAGTTTTGCCCGGTGCCCCCCCTCTGCCTGCGGGTAGAGATGCCACAGAAAGGGTCTTCCGGCCCATTGGGCGCGCACGAAGGAGTCCTCTCCGCGCACCAGATTGAACCGGGAGACCCAGAGCAGACCGTCATACTCGTCCTGTGTGCGCAGCGCCACCCGGACCGGCTCGATCCTGCCCCACGCCTCGCCCGCAGGCGCACGAAATGGATCGGTCCGTCCAATCCGTTCGGTGATCTCCATCCCTTCGAACAATACCCAGCGCCAGGCCTGTCCCGTGCGCACCATGGCTTCCCTCAGGGATTGCCAAGGGGCGTCCGGGTAGGCAAACAGGGTGAGGGTCGAAAGATTCGTTTTTTCTGTCAACCCCCAGGACTGCCAAATGGCCTTCTGCCGGGCCAGGGAATTCCAGACTTCGGAACGCCGGGCAAGCAGACCAGGCTCACGCAGCAGGCCTCCCGTGCGTGGGGTAAACCCCGGGAAGAAAAAGTGCCGTGGCCCCGAATAGCCCGGAACGGGTGCAGGCAATCCATGGCATCCTTCCACCCAGGATTCCGCGCTCAGGTAGTCAAATAGAATCCAGCGCGGAATGACCCGACGGTGTTGAAGAAACGCTTGCACCGAAGCGGGGAGATCACAACTGAAAGAACTCACCACGGATACCGGCAGGTCGTGGTCTTCCGATTCCAATTGCGCCGGATCCTGCTCGACGACCGCCCACGGCAGGATCCGTACCCCCTGGATCTGCTGGGTCGGGGCATCGGTCACCAGCGCAGGACAGAACCGCGCCAGGGTCTGCAAACGATCGATCACCAGAGTGACCGGGGGCGCAGACGAAAGCGCTGCCAACTGTCTCGCCAGACGCCAACTGACGCCCGCATCCCCCAGGTTGTCCACCACCCGGCAGAAAATCCACCAGGCGTGCGTGCTCATGGGAGCGGACAATGAACGGTCACGCCGGCAGTGTCAATCGCTCCACCGCTTCCGCCCCTGCTGCCGCAATAATGCCATCCTGAAAGGACTGTACGCCGGAAATCCCGATGGCCCCTACCAATTGCCCTTCGCTAAAGAGGGGCAACCCCCCCTCTACAGGGGTGTTCCCCGGCAGATTGAGCATGACGACGCGTCCGCCCACCACCGTTTCTTCCATCACCTTGGTGGAACGCCGGAACAAAAAAGCGGTGCGGGCTTTTTCCTGGGCGACCTGAACCGATCCCACCTGGGTATGATCCGCCCGTTCCAGAAGCATCAGGTGCCCCCCCTCATCGAGGATGGCAATGACCACGTTCCAGTGATTTTCCACCGCCTTGGCGCGTGCAGCGGCAGCGACGGCGTGAGCGTCGGAAAGGGAGAGTGCGCGTTTCAATTCCATTCTGTCATCCTTGTCGTATTCAATGATCCTGCCGGATCAAAAGTCGATATGCAAACGCAGTCCGTACACATCGACCGGACCGCGCAGTTGATTGTACGCGGGATTGCCGATGTGTTGCCAGTCCGCCGTCAGGTGAACCCCTTCCACGATGCCCCATTTGTAGTAAGTTTCCAGCACGTATTCAGGGGCATACATCAGGTAGCCATCGCCGAT
>NZ_DAHVHV010000001.1:0-45277 GCF_027317285.1 Ferrovum sp.
TTCTGCGATCAGGCCGGTCGCCTGCATCAGGCGCTGGCGACCCTCTGCGACCCGGTTCTCTTGATGGTTGCCGGACTCCCCCTCTTTCTGAAAGGACACCCATGATTCCCGACTGGTTCAGCCTTCCCGCCCACCCACTGGATGAAGCCGCACGTCTGGCCGCGCACCAGCGCCAGGCACAACTGACCAAACCGCCCGGCTCGCTCGGTCAACTGGAGGAATTGGCCTGCTTTCTGGCCGCCGCTCAAGGGCGGGAACGTCCGCACATGAAGCAGGTGTGGATCAGCATCTTCGCAGGGGACCACGGCATCACCGCAGAAAACATCTCTGCCTTCCCCCAGGCCGTCACGGGTGAAATGATCAAGAACTTCGCCCGTGGCGGTGCAGCCATCAGCGTGCTGGCCCTAACCTTGGGCGCCTTCCTCGAAGTCATCGATCTGGGCACGGTTCAGAACCTGGCGCAGGTGCCTGGCGTGCAGCATCTGGGGCTGGGTCCCGGCACCGCCAACTTTCTGCATGCACCGGCCATGACCGAAGCCCAATGCCATGCCGCACTGGACGCCGGACGGGCCCGCGTCGAGGCCGCACTTCGGACCAGCGCCGATCTCTTCATCGGCGGAGAGATGGGGATCGGCAACACGACTTCCGCCACGGCCATGGCCTGCGCCCTGCTCGACCTTCCCCCGCACCAACTGGCGGGCCCGGGTACCGGATTGGCCGCATTCGGGGTATCCCACAAGATAGAAGTCATTACCCAGAGCCTGTTGAAACATGAGCGTGTGCTCACTTCTCCTTATGCCATCCTGGAACATCTGGGTGGATTCGAGATTGCCGCCCTCACCGGGGCCTACTGTACGGCCGCCCAAAAGGGTCTGCCCGTGCTGGTGGATGGATTCATCAGCAGCGTGGCCGCCCTCGTGGCGGAACGCATGAATCCCGGGATAGCCCGTTGGTTCCTGTATGGACATCAATCGGCCGAACCCGGGCATCAGGCCGTCCTCGAAGCGCTGGAGGCCCGCCCGCTCTTGTCCCTCGGACTGCGCCTGGGGGAAGGGAGTGGCGCCGCCAGCGCCATTCCCTTGCTGCGTCTGGCCTGTGCGCTTCATGAGGGGATGGCCACCTTTGCCGAAGCGGCGGTTTCGGAGAAACTGTGAGCTTCTCCCTTCTGCGCCACGGGGATACGGGATACAGCGGTTTTCGGGGGCGCCTGGATGATCCGCTCACCGCTTTGGGGTGGCAACAAATGGAACAGGCCGTGGCGCGCTGGCGCGGAGATCGGATCGTATGCTCTCCCCGCCAGCGCTGCCAGCGCTTTGCCGAAAAACTGGCCGCCCGTCTGCAGGTCCCGCTGACGGCGGACGAACGTTTCAGCGAACTGGATTTCGGGCACTGGGAGGGATGCACCGCCGCAGAATTGAGCCAGAAAGACCCTCAGACGCTGACCGCATTCTGGCAGGATCCCTGGCGACAGCCCCCGCCCGGAGGGGAGACGCTCGAGCATTTCTGTCAGCGTGTCGAAGCCGGCTGGATCGAACTGGGCCGGCAGTACGCAGGTCAAACGGTCCTCCTGATCACCCATGGCGGGGTCATCCGCCTGTTGCATCATCGAGTGAAGCAAACCCGACGCGGCGATTTCCTGACCTATCCGGTCCCCCACGGCTCCCTGCATGTCGTGAACGACTGGATGAAAAACGAGTCCCACCCTGCGTGAAACCCCTGCGAACCTTTGGCCTGGCCCTGCAGTTCCTGACGCGCCTGCCCCTGCCCGCCTGTTCTCCCCCGACTCCCCAGGAGCAGGGACAGTCCCTCCTTTTTTATCCTGCCGTGGGTGCCATCATTGGCGCTCTTTTGGCCGGAATGTGTGCGCTCACTTCTTTCCTGGGAGTATCCTCCAACTTATCCGGTGCGTTGATCCTGGTTCTTTGGGTCGGACTCACCGGCGCACTGCACCTGGATGGACTGGCCGATTCGGTAGATGCCTTTGGGGGCGGTCGAGGGGATCGGGGGCGCATTCTGGATCTCATGAAAGACCCTCGCTGCGGCACTTTTGCCGTAGTCAGCGTGGTCCTCGTATTACTGGTCAAGGGCATGGCCCTGATCACGCTGGATGCGCGCATTGCGCCGGGTTTTCTGCTGCTTCCGCCGCTTCTGGGCCGCACCGCCCTGTGCCTGCTGTTCCTGACCACACCCTACGTCCGCCCCGGCGGGATGGGGGAAGCACTCGCCCAACACATGCCGCGCACCCCGGTCTGGGGGGTCTGCATCATGACCCTGGCCAGCATCCTGATCGGCTTTGGACGCCCCGGCCTGGGCGCCATTCTGGTGGCCGGAGTCACCGGTTACTGGTGGCACCAGAAACTCATGGAACGCATCCAGGGCACCACCGGAGATACGGCGGGCGCACTGGTCGAACTGGTGGAAAGCGCCACAGTGGTCACTTTGGCTCTGGTAGCGCATAATTAGGGCTTTAGGACCGACTTCACCACACCATGCACCTTCTGCCTGGGACCGCCTCCCTCTATTCCCGCCTGTTACGCCATGTGCGCCCCTACCGTTGGGAATTTTTCAGCGCCGTCGTGGCCATGATCGTGACTGCGGCCACCGAACCGTTCCTGCCGGCCCTGCTCAAACCCATGCTCGACAAGAGTTTCGTGCACAAGGATCCGCACTGGATGCATTGGGTGCCGTTCATGTTGATGGGGTTGTTCCTTGTGCGGGGCGTTGCCAACTTTATCGCCAAGTTCGCCATGAACTGGGTCGGCAACAAAGTGGTCATGGACCTGCGCCAACACATGTTCGAGCGCCTGCTCCACCTGCCTGCCCGTTATTTCGATGACCACACTACCGGAGAACTGATCTCGAAACTGGTGTACGACGCCAATCAGGTCATGCAGGCCAGCACGACCGTGCTGACCAATCTGGTCACGGACAGTTTCGTGGTCGTGGGCCTGATGGGCTGGCTGATTTACCTGAACTGGCAACTCACCAGCGTCACCCTGCTGGTGGCCCCGCCCATCGCCTGGGTGGTTCGGAAGGTCAATCTGCGTCTGCGCCACATCAACCGCGACACCATGAACGCCATGGGCAACCTCACCAATGTGCTGGATGAATCGATCCAGTGCCAGAAGGTCATCAAGGTGTTTGGGGGAACCCCCGTCGAAACCGACCGTTTCCATGAAACCAGCAATTGGGTGCGGCGCCTGAGCATGAAGCAGGCGGCGGCCAGTGCAGCCAACGTGCCCGTCATCCAGTTCTTTGCCGCCCTGGCCATCGCCCTCATCATCGGCATGGCCACCTGGCAGGCAGGGGCCGACCAAACCACGGTGGGTGGGTTTGTTTCCTTCATCACGGCCATGATCATGCTGCTGGCCCCCGTCAAGCGTCTCTCCGATTTGAGCGAATCCCTGCAGCGGGGTCTGGCCGCCGCCGAGAGTGTCTTTGCCCTGATCGATCAGCCCCCCGAAAAGGACGAAGGAACCCGGGTACTGGAACATGCCCGGGGTCACCTGAGCTTTGAACAGGTATGCTTTGCCTATCCGCGCGGCCATCGTTTGGCCCTCGACTCTTTCAGCCTGGAGATACGGGCCGGTCAAACCGTGGCTCTGGTGGGCGCTTCAGGCAGTGGAAAAAGCACGCTGGCCAGTCTGGTGCCCCGCTTTCACAACCCCACGTCGGGACGCATCCTCCTGGATGGCTGTCCCATTGCGGACTTGACCCTGGCCAGCCTGCGCAGCAATCTGGCGCTCGTCACCCAGGAAGTGGTCCTGTTCAACGATACCGTGGCCCACAACATCGGTTACGGCCCCCTGCGCGGAACCCCGCTGGAACGACTGCGCGAAGTGGCCCGCGCGGCCCATGCCCTGGAATTCATTGAACAGTTGCCCGAGGAATTTCAAACCTTGCTGGGGGAAAACGGGGCACGCCTGTCCGGGGGACAACGCCAGCGCATCGCCATCGCCCGCGCCCTCCTCAAAAATGCCCCGGTCCTGATTCTGGACGAAGCCACCTCGGCCCTCGACAGCGAATCCGAGCGCGCCGTCCAGGCAGCCCTCGATACCCTGATGGAACAACGTACCACCCTGGTCATTGCGCACCGCCTTTCCACCATCGAAAAAGCCGATCTCATCGTTGTGCTGGACCAGGGACGCATCGTGGAGCAGGGGACCCATCGGGAACTGATGGATCGGGAGGGACATTACGCCCGGTTACAGCACCTGCAGATCATGGATCACTGATCCGTGGGCAAGGTCCGGCACTCCGGTCGATCCAGGCACCAGAGCTTGGCATAGCGGTAAAAGGTCGCGTGGGCGTTGGATACGGCCAGCAAAAAGCCCTGCCCCCCATCCAGAAAACTGCGGCGCAGAATGAAGGTCCGAAAAAACGCCCAGCATCCATGCCGGAAAGCCTTGCCCAGGGTGGCACGCTGCCCCTTGGCGTGAGCCTGACGGGCGCCCAGCGTCGAATAATGGTTGGCTTTGTCGAGGGCCTCTTCCAGATCGACATAGGTATCGTGTTCCAGCGGAGCATTCAGGGTTCCGATGGCCCCCCCTTCCGTTCCCACCAGCCGTTCATGAACCCAGTCCTCAGAAAACCGGGCCTTGCCCCTGCGAAAAAGACGCACCACATGATCGGGCCACCACCCGCCATGGCGCAGGGCACGCCCGCAATAGCGCGAAGAGCGGGGCATGCGATACAGATCCAGCGCCTCGGGATTGGCCATGACCGCCAATATCTCCGCTTTCAGCGCAGGAGACACCTGCTCGTCTGCATCCAGTGACAGCACCCAGTCCCCACCGGCCAGCGCCAGCGCACGATTCTTCTGCGGACCGAAGCCCGGCCAGTCCGCAGCGATCTCCACCCGTGCGCCACGCCGGCGCGCCAGTTCCACCGTGCCGTCCTGGCTTCCCCCATCCAGCACGATCCGTTCGTCTGCCCAGCCAACCGAGTCCAGGCAGGCGCCCAACGCGGCCTCTTCATTTTTGGCAATGATGATGACAGAAAGTGACATGGAGGCGAGTGTACTCCACTTCCGACTAGCCGAGCAGGGTCAGGTCCCCTAGAATGGCGGCATGACCGACCTCCTTCTCATCAAGACCTCTTCCCTGGGCGATGTGGTTCATGCCTTTCCGGCGGTGACGGACATGGCCCGTCATTGCCCCACACTTTCCGTCGACTGGATCGTGGAAGAGTCCTTCGCGGCATTGCCCCGCCTGCATCCGGCGGTCCGCCGCGTGATTCCCGTGGCCTTGCGGCGCTGGCGTAGCGCTCTTTTCTCACCGGCGACCCATGCCGAATGGCGTCGATTGAACCAGATCCTGGAGACCCTGAACCATGAGGCCAGTCTGGATCTGCAAGGTCTGGTCAAAAGCGCCCTGGTCGGCTGGTTCAGCCCCGCCTTGCGAATGGGATACGACCGTCACAGCATTCGCGAACCCCTGGCCAGCCTGTTCTACCAACGCCGCTTCCGGGTTTCCAGAAACCTTCATGCCGTGGAGCGCAACCGCACGCTGGCTGGCCTTGCCCTGGGTTACACCCCGGAGAAGGAAGTCACTTACGGCCTGCGTTCCGATCTGGTCCGCCCGCGCACCCTGGGCACCGAACCCTACGTTCTCTTTCTGCACGGCACCAGCCGGCGCGACAAGGAATGGCCGGAAGCCCACTGGATCGCCCTGGGCCAGCATCTCTCTGCCCGGGGATTGACCGTCCTGCTCCCGGGCGGCAACGAACGGGAACACCAACGCGCCCAACGTCTGGCAAATCAAATCGTGGGCGCACAGGCCCTGGCGACGCTCGATCTGACCACCCTGGCCGGTCTGTTGGCCCATGCCCAGGCTGTGGTGGGCGTGGATACGGGCCTCTCCCATCTGACCACCGCGCTCCAGCGGCCAGTCGTGGCCCTGTACACCGCCACCGACCCGCGGGCCACGGGCGTGTTCGGCAGTGCGCTGGCCACGAATCTGGGCGGAATGGGCCAGTGCCCGGACGTACCGGAGGTCCTGTCTGCCCTGGAGAGGTGGTTTCCGTGAATTTGTTCTGGTACACCCAGTTGACCCGCCTGCTCCTGCCCCTGTTTTTTCTCCGCCTCTGGTGGCGCGGTCGACAACAGCCCGGTTACCGCCTCCATTGGCCCGAGCGCCTCGGTCACTACCCCGGCCCCCCCGAATCCCGCCCCCTGATCTGGCTCCACGCCGTCTCGGTCGGTGAGACCCGTGCGGCCTTGCCGCTGCTTCGATCCCTGGCCGATCGATACCCGGACCACGCCCTCCTGTTGACCCATACCACGCCCACCGGGCGGGAAACGGCGCTCGATGAAGCCACTTCGGGAATTCGACGCGTCTATCTGCCCTACGACCTGCCGGGCGCCGTGGGGCGTTTTCTGGAAACCTTCAAACCCACCCTGGGTTTTCTTCTGGAAACGGAACTCTGGCCCCGCCTGATCCATGAATGCCAGCGCCGTCATATTCCCCTGGTTCTGGCCAACGCCCGACTGTCGGAACGTTCGGCACGGCGTTATGCCCTTTTCCCGACCCTGACGCGCACCCTCCTCGGTCAACTGTCGCTCGTCGCAGCCCAGTCGCCTGCTGATGCCCAGCGCTTTGAAGCTCTGGGCGCCGCTCAGGTCAAACTCATGGGTAACCTCAAGTTCGATGCCCCACTGCCTTGCGCGCATCATGCGAGTTTTCGACAACTCCAGCAGATGGTCGGAGAAAACCGGACCGTCTGGGTCGCGGCCAGCACCCGCGAAGGGGAAGAAAGCCTCCTGCTGAAATATCTGGGTTCCCTGCTCACTCCGCCCCATTTGCTGGTGCTGGTTCCCCGACATCCGCAGCGGTTCGACTCGGTGGCCGCCTTGCTGGAGGCGAATCACATCCCCTACCAGCGGCGCTCGGCGCAACGCCCCCTCTCTGCCGAAACCACGGTTCTCCTGGGGGACAGCATGGGCGAAATGTATGCCTGGTATCGTCTGGCCCAATATGCGCTCATGGGCGGTACCCTGCTCCCCCTGGGGGGACAGAATCTCCTCGAAGCCCTCAGCGTCGGGTGCCCCGTCCTGCTGGGTCCGCACACGTTCAACTTCGCCGAGGCCAGCGCCGCTGCCGTGGCGTGCGGTGCTGCCCGGCAATTTTCCGATCTGGAGGAATTGCCAGGGCTGGTCAGCGCATTCCTGGCGGACCCGGCGCTTTGCCGCACCATGGGCGAACGGGGACGGTCCTTCGTCGAGCGGCACCGAGGGGCCACCGCCACCCTGCTCGACCTGGTTCGCGAGTTAGTGCATTGACTGCAAACGATGCAGATCCGCAATGACTTCCTTGGGATTCTCTCCGGCATCCACATTCACATAAACTTTGGCGATACGGCCGGCGGGATCGATGATGAAGGTATTGCGGCGCGCCAACTTGTAGCCCAGGAGGGTCCGTTCCGATCCGTAACTTCTTGCCACCGTGCCTTCCTTATCGGCCAATAACGGGAACGGAAGATGGTGTTTGTCCGCAAATTCGGCGTGACTGCTGGCGTCGTCGATACTCACGCCCACCACGGCAGCCCCCAGATTCTGGATTTCATGGATGTCGTCACGGTAGGCACAGGCCTCCGTCGTACACCCTGGCGTCTCGTCCTTCGGGTAAAAATAGAGGACCAGCCACTTTCCCTGGTAATCGGACAATTTTTGCAGGGTCCCATTCTGATCCATCACACTGAATTCAGGCGCCTTCTGCCCCACACGGGGCGGTTCCGAGGCGTTGGCCGAACGCATGGCCCACAGGACCAGGATCCCCAGCACAAGAAGTGCCGTCATGACTTTCATAAGCGCCCTCCACCCCTTTCGGATTCCATCGATACAGCATGGGACCCCGGGCCTGGACAGGAGTTCCTGAAAACGCCGTTCGATTCCAGTGATTTTCCCGCCGCCGCGCCAGCAACCAACAACGACCCCCCTCACTGATTTTGCTACAATGGAAGATTGACAGAATAATGTTCCATCCCTCCCGGAGGCACGCAATGAATCTCGAACAGGCTCGCTTCAACATGGTCGAACAACAGATCCGCCCCTGGGAGGTCCTGAATATCGAAGTACTCGACCTGCTCTATCAGGTCCGCCGCGAGGAGTTCGTCCCTGCCGCCCATCGGGAACTGGCTTTCGTCGACATGGAAATACCCCTGGATCACGGCGAATTCATGCTGTCACCCAAATTGGAAGCCCGCCTGATCCAGGAATTGCGTCTCAAGAAATCAGACCGCGTCCTTCACGTGGGAACGGGCAGCGGATACGTGGCCGCCTTGCTGGGCAAACGCGCCGCCACCGTCACCTCGGTGGAAATTCACCCAACGCTGGCCATGCAGGCTCGCCAACGCCTGCAAAACGCCGGAATTCACAACGTCACCGTGGAAGTGGGCGACGCCGCCCAGGGCTGGCGTTCTGGATCCGTCTGGGACACCATCCTGCTCACCGGCTCCGTCCCGTACCTGCCACCGGCATTTCTCGACGCATTGGCCGCCGGAGGATGCGCCCTTGCCATCACCGGCCACGCACCCGTCATGACCGTACGACGCTGGATGCGCCTGCCGGATGGAACACTGCGGGAGGAATCGCTTTTTGAAACCTGGGTTCCCCCCCTTCACCACGCGGCACAGCCCCCCATCTTTGAATTTTGAATGATGAGCAAAGCCTTTGTGCGTGAGGCTGAGAATGAGGCGGAGGAAGACCTTTCCGCTCCAGAGGCGGACCTCCCGCCCCACACGCCCAATTATCTGACTCCTCGAGGACATGCCCGACTGGCCGCCGAACTGGATCACCTGTTGCGCGTGGAGCGTCCGCAAGTCGTGGAAACCGTGGCCTGGGCGGCATCCAACGGCGATCGTTCGGAAAACGGGGATTATATCTACGGGAAACGGCGCCTGCGCGAGATCGACCGACGCCTGCGCTTTCTCACCAAACGACTGGAAATCGCCCAGGTCGTCGATCCTACCCTGCAATCCGGAAATGATCAGATTTTTTTCGGTGCACAGGTGACCGTGGAAGAAGGCGATCAAACCCACGTCTATACCATCGTCGGTCGGGATGAAACCGATCCCGGATGCGGTCACATCAGCTGGATTTCACCCCTGGCCCGCGCCCTGCTCAAACAGCGTGCCGGCGACACGGTCCGTTTCCTGAGTCCGGCAGGACCGCGCACCCTCGACATCGTCGACGTTCAATACTTTCCTCTGGACCCACCCCCAACCACCCATTGAGCGTGTTGGAATCGGGCAAACACGGCCCATCTGGTACACTTCCCTTGTCAATCCGTTCTGAGAGTGAATCCGCGCATGAATGCACCCCAAAAGTTTCTGGCTGAACAGGCCCAAGTAGATGAAGCATCCGTTACCCCGCTCCCCTGTTCCCACAAGATCCATGTCACCGGTTCACGCCCCGACCTGCGGGTCCCCATGCGTGAAATCCGCCAGTCGGACACCCCCGCTTCCTTCGGTGCCGAGCCCAATCTGCCCTTGACCGTTTATGATACTTCCGGCCCGTACTCCGACCCCACGGTCCGCATCGACATCCGGTCAGGCTTACCCAGCGTCCGCAGCCGCTGGATCGAGGAACGTCAGGACACGGAAGCATTGAACGGTCCCTCCTCTGCCTATGGCCAGGAACGACTGGACAATGCAGAACTGACCGAGATGCGCTTCAAACTCCAGCGGGCTCCGCGCCGCGCCCTGGCGGGACGGAACGTCACCCAAATGCACTATGCGCGACGCGGCATCATCACGCCGGAAATGGAATATGTGGCCATCCGCGAGAATTGCCGCCGCGAAGCCCAACTGGATGCCCTCAAAGCGCTGGGCGGCAATGCCGACCGCTGGCTCTCCGCCCAGCATCCTGGCGAACCTCTGGGCGCGGCCTTGCCCGGACTCATCACGCCGGAGTTCGTACGGGACGAAATTGCGCGCGGACGGGCCATCCTTCCGGCCAACATCAACCACCCCGAAACCGAACCCATGATCATCGGACGCAATTTTCTGGTCAAGATCAATGCCAACATCGGCAATTCCGCCCTGGGTTCAAGTATCCAGGAAGAGGTGGAGAAAATGACCTGGGCCATCCGCTGGGGGGGAGACACGGTCATGGACCTGTCCACGGGCAAGAACATCCATGAAACGCGCGAGTGGATCATCCGCAATTCTCCCGTCCCCATCGGCACCGTCCCCATCTATCAGGCGCTGGAAAAGGTGGATGGAAAGGCCGAGGAACTGACTTGGGAAATCTTTCGGGATACCCTCATCGAACAGGCCGAACAGGGCGTGGATTATTTCACCATTCACGCGGGATTGCGTCTCGCCCATATTCCCCTGACCGCACGGCGTTTGACCGGGATCGTGTCCAGGGGCGGATCCATCATGGCCAAGTGGTGCCTGGCCCACCACCGGGAAAATTTCCTGTATACCCATTTCGAGGACATCTGTACCCTCATGAAGGCCTACGATGTCAGTTTCTCCCTGGGAGACGGACTGCGCCCCGGCTCCATTCACGACGCCAATGACGCCGCCCAGTTCGCCGAACTGAAAACCCTCGGCGAATTGACCCAGATTGCCTGGAAACACGATGTCCAAACCATGATCGAAGGTCCGGGACATGTACCGATGCACCGTATCCGCGAAAACATGGAACTGCAACTGTCGCTCTGCCATGAAGCCCCGTTCTACACGCTGGGCCCCCTCACCACGGACATCGCGCCGGGTTATGACCATATCACGTCCGCCATCGGCGCCGCCATGATCGGCTGGCACGGCACGGCCATGCTGTGCTACGTCACCCCCAAGGAACATCTGGGCTTGCCCGACAAGAACGATGTCAAGGACGGCATCATGGCGTACAAGATTGCCGCCCATGCTGCCGACCTGGCCAAGGGTCATCCCGGCGCCCAGATGCGCGATAATGCCCTGTCCAAGGCCCGTTTCGAATTCCGCTGGGACGATCAGTTCAATCTGGGGCTGGACCCGGACAAGGCACGCGAGTTTCATGACGAAACGCTGCCTCAGGAAGGGGCCAAACTGGCCCATTTCTGTTCCATGTGCGGTCCTCATTTCTGCGCCATGAAGATTACCCAGGACGTGCGCGATTACGCCGCCCAGATCGGGGTCTCTTCCGAACAGGCCCTGGATCAGGGAATGGCAGAAAAGGCCCAGGAGTTTCGGGAACAGGGCGCTGAACTCTATCGCAAGGTTTGACCCATGGATGTCCTGTTACTGGTCAAAGCGGCCATCCTGGGCGTGGTGGAAGGGCTGACGGAATTCCTGCCGGTTTCCAGCACCGGGCACCTGATACTGGTCGGCAGTCTGTTGCACTTCAATGACGAAAAGGGCAAGGTTTTTGAAATCGTCATCCAGTTTGCCGCCATCCTGGCCATTTGCTGGGAGTACCGGGCACGGATCCGGCGCGTGGTCGCGGGATTGCCCGGGGATCCTGCGGCCCGACGCTTTACCCTCAACCTGCTGCTGGCCTTTCTTCCCGCCGCAGTTTTGGGCCTGTTGTTCGCCAAATCCATCAAGGCGCACCTGTTCGCTCCCTTGCCCGTCGCACTGGCCTTCATTCTGGGTGCCTTTGTCATTTTCTGGGTGGAACGCCGTCATCAGCCGATACGCATCACCACGGTGGACGACATGGACTGGCGGATTGCCCTCAAGATCGGACTTTGTCAGTCCTTTGCCCTGATCCCCGGCACTTCCCGTTCCGGGGCCACCATCATGGGCGGACTATTCCTCGGGCTGTCCCGCACGGCCGCCACGGAGTTTTCCTTCTTTCTTGCCATTCCCACCCTGAGCGCGGCCACCGTGTACGAACTGGTCAAATATCGCCATCTTTTTCATGCCAGTGATCTGGGCATATTCCTGGTCGGAAGCTTGTTCTCCTTCCTGTTTGCCTTCATGACCGTGCGCGCCCTTCTCCGGTTCGTCAGCCAGCATGATTTCACCGGTTTTGCCTACTACCGGATCCTGTTTGGCCTGCTCATCCTGCTCACCCATGCCTTTGGTTGGGTGCAGTGGACCGATTAGCACTCCCAGGGGTCGACTTCGAGCACCCAGTGGAGGTTTCGCCCCGAACGCAAGGCACGCAACGTCTCCACCCAACTGGCCAGAAAAGCCTGCAGATAAGCACGGTGCGCGCCCTGAACGAGTAATTGCCAACGGTGGAAGCCAGCCTTGCGCGCCAGAGGAGAGGGAACCGGATCAAAAATGCTGATCCCTTCTCCGCCACGCGCCAGGGCTTCCTGCCGCGCCTCCTCCAGAAAGGCGGTGACTTTGGCCACGTCCCGTGCTTCGGCCCGGAGGACGGCCAGATAATGGAAAGGCGGCCATCCCATCTGACGCCGCAGGGCCAGTTCCTGGTCCAGAAAGTTCTCCGTGTCGTGCTGCATCAGCGCCAACAGCACGGGATGCCCGGGATAATCCGTTTCAATCCACACCTGCCCGGGCTTTTCTGCCCGTCCGGCCCGTCCGGCCACCTGGAGAAGTTGCGCGTACAGCCGTTCGGAGGCGCGAAAATCGCTGCTGAAGAGCGATTGGTCGGCATTCAGCACCACCACCAGGGACAAATCGGGAAAATCATGCCCCTTCACCAGTAACTGGGTCCCCACCAGAATATCCACCTGATGATCCAGAATCTGTTCCCGCGCCTTTTCCCAGCTGCCCTTGAGGGCCAGGCTGTCGCTGTCCAGGCGCAGGAGACGCGCGGACGGGCAATAGTTGCGCAAACGTTCTTCCACCTGCTGGGTTCCTTCTCCCCGGGTTTCCATGTGAACATTCCCGCAGGACGGGCAAGCCTCGTTCAGAACCTGCGCCAGACCGCAGTGATGGCAGCGCAATTGGCGCGACCGCCGGTGTACCACCAGGCGCACACTGCACCGTGGACAGGCCGCCTGCCAGCCGCAGTTGGGGCAATGCAGGACCGGAGCATAACCGCGCCGGTTGATGAACACCAGAACCTGTTCCCCACGGTCCAGGGTTTCCTGCAACGCAGTCGCCCAGTAGGGGGGTCCCTCTTTGGTCGTGGGCGCCAGGGTCAATTGGGGCAGGCAGGCACCGGGTACGGCCCGCTCTCTCAAATGGTGCAGTTGATAGCGTCCGGTACGGGCGTTGTGCCAACTTTCCAGGGTGGGTGTTGCAGACCCCAGAATGATCGGAAAATCGCCCTGGCGAGCACGGACGATGGCCATGTCCCGGGCAGAATAGCGCAGCCCCTCCTGCTGTTTGAAGGAGGCCTCATGCTCTTCGTCCACCACGATCAATCCCAACTCGGGCAGAGGCGTAAAAACCGCCAGGCGCGTGCCCAATACCAGACGCGCAGTGCCCGCCTGGGCCGCCAACCAGCGCCGTGCCCGTTCCTTCTCGCTGACTCCACTGTGCAGACTGACCCAGTTCAGGGTAGGCCAGCGGCGTGCCAGACGCTGTTCCAGTTGGGGTGTCAGGTTGATTTCCGGCACCAGCAGGAGAACCTGTCGTCCGCGCTCCAACACCTGTTCGATCAGAGAAAAATATACTTCGGTCTTGCCGCTCCCGGTCACCCCATAAATCAGGTGCACGGCAAAGTGCGGCTGGCTGAGAATCGCCTGCACCACCGTCCGTTGAGCCTCGTTGAGCGGCGGCGCCGAACCCTGGGGGGGAGATTTCGGGGCCTGGCGGATTCGGCGCGGTGGCAACCAGCCGCCAACCCGACGCAGGGCAGGCGGCAGCATGGTCAACACCGTCTGACCCAACGGGTAGTGATAATAGGCGCTGCAGAATTCCAGCAACTGCCAGTCACGAGCCTCCAGGGGCGGAACGTCCCGCCAGATCTCCAGGACTTCCCTGATTTTATCCGGGGGATAAGTGGAGGCGTGTTTGAGGGCTCGAATCACCCCCACTTTTTGGCCGGTACCCCACGGAACCCTGACCCGCCGCCCCACATCCTCCGCTGTCGCCAGGGCGGCACGGTAATCAAATCCGTGCGGCAAAGGCAGATCGAGCAGGACTTCGACGATCACGGGGCCCTGGAGATCCATGAATGAGCAGAACAAGTGCAGGGCATCTGTGGATAACTTTGTTTATAAGTTGAGGATTTGATACTTGTCAAGATTTTAAATCCGCCAGAATCCCCCTGACAAAACCCGGACAAAATACGATTTATACAAATAAATCATTGTGTTAACTTATGTTTATCAAGAATCCCCGTAATTCGTTGGGATTCTTGTCCGTCGACCCCGTTCTGTGCATAACGCTGGGGAAAAAACCGTGAATAATCTGGTTTTTTCCTTATTTGTCAGGCAATAGCGGCACCTTGCCGAAGGCTAAGTTCATGTACGGCATCCACCAGCACCGCCACCTGATCCGGATCCGTAAAGCGCGTGATGCCATGGCCAAGGTTGAAAACATGACCCGACCCCGGACCGAATTCCGCCAGGATTCTTCCCACCTCCGAGCGGATGCACTCGGGCGTGCCAAACAACACCATCGGATCCAGATTACCCTGCAAAGCGACCTTATGGCCGACCTGGCGCCGGGCCTCACCCATGTCCACGGTCCAGTCCAACCCTACGGCATCGTAGCCCGCATCGGCAATGGACTCGAGCCACAACCCCCCACCCTTGGTAAAGACGATGTTGGGTACCCGGCGCCCCTCTGCCTGTTTGGTCAGCCCGGCGGCGATCACGGACAGATAGTGCAGGGAAAATTCCTGATAGGCCTTCGGAGTCAGCGTTCCTCCCCAGGTATCGAACACCATGACCGCCTGGGCGCCTGCCTCGATCTGGGCATTCAGATACTGGATGACCGCTTCGGTGGTTACTTCCAGGATGCGATGCAACAAATCCGGGCGGCGATAGAGCATGCCCTTGATATGACGGAAATCTTCCGACCCACCGCCTTCCACCATGTAGCAGGCCAGCGTAAACGGGCTGCCCGAAAAACCGATGAGCGGCACCGAACCGGCCAATGCCTTGCGAATCTGGGACACCCCGTCCAGAACGTAACGCAGGTTCACGGTGGGATCGGGCACGCTCAAATTGCGGACCTCCCATTCATCACGGATGGGGCGTTCAAATTTGGGTCCTTCGCCTTCCGCAAAATAAAGCCCCAGCCCCATGGCATCCGGCACGGTCAAAATGTCGGAAAACAGAATGGCCGCATCCAGGGAATACCGGGCCAGAGGCTGCAGGGTCACTTCCGTGGCCAGATCCGGCGATTTGCACAAATTGAGAAAACTGCCGGCCCGGGCCCGCGTCGCGTTGTACTCGGGCAGGTAGCGACCCGCCTGGCGCATGATCCAAAGCGGTGTATAGGGGACGGGTTCACGCAACAACGCACGCAGGAAGGTATCATTTTTCAGCACAGGAACCTCGTCAGTCCGCCATCACTTCAGCGGGTCAATCATGAAAAAATCAGCGGGGAAGATCTGATCGTCCCATCAGGAACTCGTCGATGGCTCGTGCTGCCTGACGCCCCTCCCGAATGGCCCAGACCACCAGGGACTGACCACGCCGCATATCCCCGGCGGCAAACACCTTGGACACCGAAGTCTGATAGTCCAGGACGTTGGCCTGCACATTGCCCCGGGCATCCTTTGCCACCCCCAACTGTTCCAGCAAGCCGGTCTGTACCGGATGCAGGTAACCCATGGCCAGCAGGACCAGATCCGCCGGAATATCGAAGGCGCTGCCCGGAATTTCCTGAGGTGTCATCTGGCCCTTTTCATCCGCCTTCCAGTCCAGGCGCACGGCGCGCAACCGGTTCACCTGCCCGTCGACTCCCATGAACGCCTGGGTCGAAATGCTCCAGTCACGGGCACATCCTTCCGCCTGAGAGGTGGAGGTGCGGAACTTGAGGGGGTATTGGGGCCACACCAAAGGCTTGTCTTCCTGTTCCGGAGGACGCGGCATGACCTCGAACTGCGTGACGGAAAGGGCGCCCTGACGAATCGAGGTCCCCACACAGTCGGACCCCGTATCGCCTCCGCCAATCACCACCACATGCTTGCCCGTGGCCAGCAGGCCGTTTTCCACCCGATCTCCGGCATTGCGTCGATTCTGTTGGGGCAGGAATTCCATGGCGAAATGAATGCCCTTCAACGCCCGTCCCGGCACAGGCAAATCGCGGGGATGTTCCGATCCGCCCGCAAGCAGGATCGCATCAAACGTCTCCTCCAGATGCTGGGCGGACAGGGTCACGCCGACATGCACCCCGGTGCGGAATTCCACCCCTTCCGCCCGCATCTGATCGAGGCGACGGTCGATCTGGGGTTTTTCCAACTTGAAGTCCGGAATGCCGTAACGCAACAGCCCCCCGATCCGATCGTTTTTCTCGAACACCACCACGTCGTGGCCTACCCGTGCCAACTGCTGTGCCGCAGCCAGCCCGGAGGGGCCGGAACCCACCACGGCCACCCGTTTTCCCGTTTTGTGCGCAGGAATTTTCGGGGTGATCCATCCCTCTTGCCAACCCCGGTCCACCAGGGTACGTTCGATGTTCTTGATGGTGACCGGTTCGGTATTGATGTTGAGGACACAAGCCGACTCGCAGGGAGCAGGACAGACCCGTCCCGTAAATTCCGGAAAATTGTTGGTGGAATGGAGGTTGTCCAACCCCTCGCGCCATTGCCCTCGGTAGACCAGGTCATTCCAGTCGGGAATGATGTTGTTGACCGGGCACCCCGTCTGACAGAAGGGGATTCCGCAATCCATGCAGCGCGCTCCCTGCTGGCTGACGCGCTCCAGGGGCAGATCGATGACAAATTCGCGGTAGTGGCCCACCCGTTCCTGTGGTGATTCGGCAGCGGATTCCTGCCGTTCGATTTCCATGAACCCCGTAATCTTTCCCATCTCAGGCCACCTGTGCCAATTGTTGTTCCGCAGCCATTTCAGCCAGCGCACGGCGATACTCCAGGGGCATCACCTTGACGAACCTGCTTCGCGCATTCGACCACTGATCCAGAATCTGCTGCCCCCGTGTACTCCCTGTATGTCGCACATGGTTTTCAATCAGGGTGCGCAACAGGTACTCATCCCGTGCTTCGATATGATTGACCCGCACGCGTCCATGGGTGTCCAGAACCCCCTTGACCTCGGCGGTCTGCTCTTCCTCGGGAACCGCTTCGAGCGCGACCATGGCCAGATTGCAGCGCTTGTCGAAATCGCCGGCCTCGTCATAGACAAAGGCGATCCCACCGCTCATCCCCGCGGCAAAATTGCGCCCGGCCTCACCCAGCACCACTACCGTGCCTCCCGTCATGTACTCGCAGCCGTGATCTCCCACCCCTTCCACCACGGCGACAGCGCCGGAGTTGCGCACGGCAAAGCGTTCGCCAGCCACCCCCCGGATATAACATTCCCCGGCAACCGCCCCGTACAGAACCGTATTTCCCACGATGATGTTCTCTTCGGCCAGGAGCGTGGACTCGGGCGCAGGTTGAATGATGATGCGCCCCCCGGACAGCCCCTTGCCGACGTAATCATTGGCTTCGCCGTACAGGTGAAAAGTCACCCCATGGGCCAGGAAGGCTCCGAAACTCTGCCCGGCCGTCCCCTTGGCTCGCACCAGGATCGTATCCTGAGGCAGACCGGCAAAGCCATGATGGCGCGCCACTTCACCGGACAACATGGCCCCCACGGAACGGTTGACGTTGCGTACCCCCGTTTCGATGACCACGGCTTGCCCCTGCTCGATGGCGTTCCTGGACTGTGCGATGAGAACATGATCCAGTGCCTGGTCCAGGCCGTGATCCTGCCGCTCTTTCCAGGAACGGGCCACCTGGGCGGGCATGTCCGGGCTATGAAAGATTCTTGAAAAATCCAGTCCCTGTGCCTTCCAGTGGGAAATTCCCCGGCGCATGTCGAGGCGGTCGACCCGTCCGACCATTTCCTCGAAAGTCCGGAACCCCAGTTGGGCCATCAGTTCGCGGACTTCCTCGGCCACAAAGAAGAAATAATTGATCACGTGCTCGGGCTGCCCGGCAAATCGTCGGGTCAATTCCGGATCCTGTGTGGCAATGCCCACCGGACAGGTATTGAGGTGGCACTTGCGCATCATGATGCAGCCCTCCACCACCAGCGGGGCCGTTGCAAAACCAAATTCGTCCGCTCCCAGCAACGCGCCGATCACCACATCCCGGCCGGTTTTCATCTGGCCATCGGCCTGCACGCAGATGCGCCCGCGCAATCGGTTGAGCACCAGGGTCTGCTGGGTTTCCGCCAGCCCCAATTCCCACGGAGAACCGGCATACTTGATCGAAGACAGCGGAGAGGCACCGGTGCCGCCGTCATGTCCGGAGATGGTGACGTGATCGGCATGCGCCTTGGCGACCCCGGCCGCCACCGTGCCCACCCCCACTTCGGACACCAGTTTGACGCTGATACGCGCCTGAGGATTGACGTTCTTGAGATCATGGATCAGCTGGGCCAGATCCTCGATGGAATAGATGTCATGGTGCGGCGGCGGAGAAATCAGCCCCACCCCGGGCACGGAATGACGCAACTTGCCGATATACCGGCTGACCTTGTGTCCGGGCAACTGTCCGCCTTCTCCGGGCTTGGCGCCCTGTGCCATCTTGATTTGAATATCGTCGGCATTGACCAGATACTCCGCCGTCACGCCAAAACGACCGGAAGCGACCTGCTTGATGGCCGAACGCATGGAGTCCCCATTGGACAAGGGGCGGAACCGTGCGGGATCCTCTCCCCCTTCGCCGGTATTGGATTTCCCGCCCAGGCGGTTCATGGCGACGGCCAGGGTGCTATGCGCCTCCTGAGAAATGGACCCCAGAGACATGGCGCCCGTGGCAAAACGTTTGACGATGGACGCGGCCGCTTCCACCTCGGAGAGGGGCAGGGGCTGCGCTGCATTCTTGAATTCAAAAAGACCCCGCAAGGTCATCCATCGTTCGGCCTGATCGTTGATGGCCCGAGCATATTCCCGATAGGTGGCATAGTTTCCGGAACGGGTCGCATGCTGCAATTTGGAGATGCTCTCCGGCGTCCACATGTGGGCTTCCCCTCGAATGCGGTAAGCGTACTCGCCCCCGGCATCGAGCGCCTCCTGATACGACAACCCGGTGGCATACGCCACACGGTGCAGGCGCAGGTTTTCTTCCAGAACTTCGGCCAACCCGATCCCTTCGACCACCGAGGCCGTTCCCGTAAAGAAACGCCGCACGAAGGAAGCGCTCAGCCCGATGGCTTCAAAAATCTGGGCGCCGCAATAGGATTGAACCGTGGAAATCCCCATTTTGGACATGACCTTGAGCAATCCCTTGGAAACCGCCTTGGAAAAACGCTTGCGCATTTCCTTGAGCGGAACATCCCCGCTCAGGAATGCGCCGTTTCCCTGCTCCAGGGTTTCATAAACCAGCCAGGGATATACCGCCTCCGCCCCATACCCCACGAGCAGGGCGAAATGATGAACTTCCCGGGCTGACCCCGTCTCCACCACCAGACCCGTGGCCGTACGCATCCCTTCCCGCACCAGGTAGTGATGCACTGCGGCAGTGGCAAGCAAGGCTGGTATCGCCACCTGTGCCGGGCCCACGGAACGGTCTGACAGGATCAGGACATTGCTGCCCGCACGAACGGCTTCCACCGCCTGAGTACACAATGCTTCCAGCCGGGCTGCCAGGCCCGTCACCCCTTCCTGGACAGGCGCACAGATCGACAGGGTGGCAACCCGGAAACGATCTGCCGTGAGACTGGCGATGGCGCGCAGACAACTCATGTCTTCGGGCAACAGAACCGGTTGCTCCACCTCCAGACGGGGCTGGGGATCCGCTTCGTCTATCGCCAGCAAGTTGGGACGCGGCCCGATGAAAGACACCAGTGACATGACCAACTCTTCGCGAATCGGATCGATGGGTGGATTGGTGACCTGGGCAAAAAGTTGACGGAAATACTGGTAGAGCGACTTGGAACGGTTCGACAGCACCGCCAGCGGCGTGTCATCCCCCATGGAGCCCACGGCTTCCTGACCACTGGTCACCATGGGGGCCAGGATGAACTTGAGTTCTTCCTCGGTCATGCCAAAGGCTTGCTGGCGATCGAGCAGGACCGCGGCAGTCGGTTTTTCTTCTGCAACCGTTGCAGGAGTCGGCAAGGCCTCGAGACGGACCTGGGTCGCTTCCAACCATTGCCGGTAGGGATGCTGACCGGCCAGTCCCGACTTGATTTCCGCATCGCTGACGATACGTCCCTGCTCCAGATCGATCAGGAACATCTTGCCGGGCTGCAGGCGCCATTTCTTGATGATCTTGTGCTCGGGAATGGGCAGTACCCCCATTTCCGAGGCCATCAACACCAGGTCGTCACTGGTCTGCAAATAGCGGGCAGGACGCAAACCGTTGCGATCCAGCGTGGCGCCAATCTGGCGTCCATCGGTAAAGGCCACGGCGGCAGGCCCATCCCACGGCTCCATCAGCGCCGCATGATATTCGTAGTAGTCCCGACGCGCCTCATCCATCAGGGGATTGCCCGCCCAGGCCTCGGGAATCAGAAGGGTCATGGCCTGAACCAGGGAATAACCCCCGGCCACCAGCAACTCCAGCGCGTTGTCGAATGCGGCAGAGTCCGACTGACCTTCCACGATGAGGGGCCAGATTTTGGCCATGTCTTCGCCCAGCAGTGCCGACGCCAGATTTCCGCGGCGTGCCGCCATCCAGTTGACATTCCCGCGCAACGTGTTGATTTCCCCGTTATGCGCGATGAGTCGGAAGGGGTGGGCCAGGTCCCAGGTGGGAAAAGTATTGGTGGAAAAACGCTGGTGCACCAACGCCAGCGCCGAAACCAGACTTTCGTCGCCCAGATCGGCGTAATACTGTCCTACCTGATCGGCCAGTAACATCCCCTTGTAAATCAGGGTACGGGACGACAGAGAAGGCAGGTAGAAGCGAGTCCGGTCATAACCCTTCAGGGCAGCCTCATGTTCGGCGCGTTTGCGCAACACGAACAATTTTCGTTCAAAGACGGTCTGGTCACCGTGGGTTGCACCGCGCGCCAGAAAAATCTGACGGATGAAGGGTTCCACCCGCTTGACGCTGTCCCCCAATCCCTGATTTTGGGTAGGCACCGTACGCCAGCCCAAAACTTCGGCGCCTTCCTCGCGCGCGCAGCGCTCCAGGATGGTTTCACAACTTTCGCGCGCCTGGGGATCTTGTGGCAGAAAAACCATCCCCACGGCATAGCACCCCACCGCCGGCAGCGCAAAACCCAGTCGATCCGCCTCACGGCGCAAAAAGGCATCGGGGATCTGAATCAGGATGCCGGCCCCATCGCCCGCCAGAGGATCAGCGCCCGTGGCTCCTCGATGGGTCAGGTTTTCCAGGATCTGAAGGCCCTGCCGAACGATGGCATGGCTCTTCTGCCCCTTGATGTGCGCAACGAAGCCCACACCACAGGCATCATGTTCATGGACGGGATCATAAAGTCCCTGAGCGGACGGAATGGACGACTGGTTCAACGGTACACCTCAGCACGCAGAAGACGGAGCAATCGCTGCGGACACAAACCGGAGCCTGAGGCGGGTTTGAATTACGCGCAGCGGGTCTGCGATGATACCCCAGCCGGGCCGGCCAATCAACCGTTAACTTGCGGCACACGCCTTTCACACCCAAAGCTGGGCTACAATGACGGGATGAATAAATCGTGCAACATCTTTCTGGTGGGTTTGATGGGCGCAGGCAAGACCACCATCGGCCGCTTACTGGCCCGCCATCGTCACCTGGAGTTCGTGGATTCCGACCAGGAAATCGAAGTTCGTACGGGCGTGCGCATCAGCACCATTTTCGAACTCGAGGGAGAATCAGGCTTCCGTGCCCGCGAGGAAGCCATTCTGGGCGAGTTGGTCCAACGCCGGGGAATCGTGCTGGCCACTGGTGGGGGGGCCATTTTAAGTCCCCTGACCCGTCAACGTCTGCGCCAGCAGGGGGTCGTGGTTTATCTGCGCGGCAGCGTGGACCAACTCTGGCATCGCACCCGCCATGATCGCCATCGTCCCCTCCTGAGAACGGAAGATCCCAAAGCCCGCCTGCAGGAACTGTTTGAAACCCGCGACCCCCTCTATCGGGAAATCGCTCACCTGATCGTGGATACCGCCCAGCAAAGTCCACAACGTCTCATCTGTCAACTGGAACTGGAACTCGATACCCATGTCCTTGCACACCCTCCTTGTTGAAGTCTCTCCCCCCTACCCGATCCAGGTAGGGCCTGGATCATTGCGTCGCGGCGACCTCATTGCCCCCCATCTGGCGGGCACCACCTCTGCGATCGTGACCAATACCACCGTGGCGCCCCTGTATCTGGAGTGCCTCACGCACACGCTCACCAGCGAGGGACAACGGGTCATTCCCATCCTGCTCCCCGATGGGGAGTCCTACAAAACGCGCAGCAGTTTCAACCACATTCACGATGTACTGCTGGAACACCGCGCGGATAGAAAAACCACGGTCATTGCACTGGGTGGGGGAGTGGTCGGTGACCTGGCCGGTTATGCGGCAGCCACCTATCTGCGGGGCGTTCCGCTGATCCAGGTCCCCACGACCCTGCTGTCTCAGGTGGATTCTTCCGTGGGCGGAAAAACCGGCATCAACCACCCTCTGGGCAAGAACATGATCGGCGCATTTCATCAACCCCGCCTGGTGCTGGCCGATACCACAACCCTCGATACCCTGCCTCAGCGAGAATTTCTGGCGGGTCTGGCAGAAGTCATCAAATATGGCCTGATCCGCGACCTTCCCTTTCTGGAATGGCTGGAAATCCATCTGGATGCCTTGCTGCAGCGTGATCCGGAGATCCTGGCCCAGGCCATTCTGACGTCCTGCCGCAACAAGTCCGCCCTCGTGGCTGCAGACCCCCTGGAACAGACCGGGCTGCGCGCCTTGCTCAACCTGGGTCACACCTTCGGGCATGCCATCGAAACGGGTCTGGGCTATGGAAACTGGTTGCATGGCGAAGCCGTGGCCGTCGGCTCCCTGCTGGCCGCTGACCTGTCCGAACGACTGGGCTGGCTCGATGCCCGGGATCTGGAACGGATGGTGACCCTCTTCGAACGGGCCGGTCTGCCAACCCAGGCTCCCGACCTGGGGTTTCAACGCTATCTGGACCTCATGGCCGGAGATAAAAAGGTGGAGGCAGGATCCCTGCGTTTCGTACTTCTCCGCGCGCTGGGCCAGGCCTGCCTGACTTCCGTGAGCCGCCGGGATCTGCTTGAAGCCGTCCTGACCGCAGGGCAAGGACGTTTCATCGCCCCCTGAAAGACGCTTCCCTCCAGACTCAGTATAATTTCTTCCAATTTCCGACAGTGGTGCCACATTGCCCAAACTTCTTCTCTACCCCCTGATTTTTCTGGTCACTCTCGGCACTGTAGCGGTGGGCATCGTGGTCATGACCCTGGCCCTGCTGTACCCGAAACTGCCCAGTCTGGATGCAGTCACCGACTATCGCCCCAAGTTGCCACTCCGGGTCTACACCACGGACCATCAATTGATCGGCGAATTTGGGGAAGAGCGGCGCGCCATGCTCAAATTGGCCGAAGTGCCTCTCAACATGCGCCATGCCATACTGGCAGCCGAAGATGACCGCTTTTACCAGCATGGTGCCGTGGATTTCCAGGGGGTTCTGCGGGCTATGCTGGCCGATGTGTTTTCCCACTCGGCCAAGGAAGGCGCCAGCACCATCACCATGCAGGTGGCACGTAATTTCTTCCTGACCAATGAACGCACACTGACCCGCAAGTTATCCGAGGTTCTGCTGTCTTACAAGATCGAAAGCAACCTGACCAAGGACCAGATCCTCGAACTCTACATCAACCAGATCTATCTCGGGCAACGGGCCTACGGCTTTGGCGCCGCTGCCGTCGTGTATTACGGCAAACCCCTGTCGCAACTCAGCGTTGCGGAAATGGCCATGCTGGCCGGACTGCCCAAAGCCCCCTCGCGCTACAACCCCATCATCAACCCACAACGGGCAGCGCTGCGCCAACAGTACGTGCTGCGCCGCATGCACGACCTGAAGTACCTCAGCGATGCCGACTATACCCTGGCCCTGCACAAGCCGGGACACGCCTCGGCCTATCATGCCAATGCCCTGACCCGCGCCGACTATGTCGCTGAAATGGTCCGTCAGTACATGGTTCAAACCTACGGAGAGGGGGTCTATTCCTCCGGCTACAGCGTCATTACCACCCTCCTCAAGCCTGATCAGGATGCCGCATTCCGGGCGGTACGCGAAGGCGTCCTGGCCTACGATCAGCGGCATGGCTATCGCGGCCCCGAAGCCACCCTGGATCTGCCCAGCAGCGGGGCCACCATCGCCGATTTCGAAGAGTCGCTGGGGGATCTGGAAATCACCAACGAACTGTACCCCGCCGTAGTCGAATCTGCCTCAGAAAAAGAAGTGAGTGCTTACATAAAGAACGTGGGGCCGGTGATCCTCAAGGACGGCGCCCTGACCTTCGCACGCGCCAGTCTGAACCCGAAAACGAGTGCCGATCGTCGAATCCGGCGCGGTTCCCTGATTCGCGTCATGAGGAATGACAAATCCGGCTGGGTCATCGTTCAGTATCCCAAGGCAGAGGCTGCGCTGGTTTCTCTCGATACGCACAATGGAGCCATCCGTGCCCTGGTCGGCGGCTTTGACTTTAATCGCACCAAATACAATCACGTCATCCAGGCCTACCGTCAACCCGGTTCCAGTTTCAAACCCTTTATCTACTCGGCGGCCCTGGAAAAGGGATTCACCCCCTTCACCCTGGTCGACGACAGTCCCATCGTCATCCATGATCCCAACGAAAACGGCGGGGAAACCTGGGAACCCCATAACTACGAGAATGAATATCTGGGTCCGATTCGCCTGCGCGTCGGACTGGCCGAATCCAAAAACATGGTTGCCATTCGCGTGTTGAAAGCCATCGGCCCCGGTTATGCCCAGGCCTATGTCAAGCGATTCGGGTTTGAAGCCAATCGCCAACCCGCCTATCTCAGCATGGCCCTCGGTGCCGGCGCGGCGACCCCCCTGCAAATGGCCACGGCCTATGCCGTCTTTGCCAATGGCGGGTTTCGGGTCAAACCCTATTTCATCGACCAAATCCTGGACAGCAACGGAAAACCCCTTGGCCGAACTCAACCCATTCTGGCCGGGGAAGGCGCCGAACAGGTGATCGACCCGCGCAATGCCTTCGTCATGACCAGCATGATGAAGGACGTCATTCGCATGGGCACGGCCACCCGGGCGTTGAGCCTGGGGCGTCAGGATCTGGCGGGCAAGACCGGCACCACCAACGATCACGTCGATGCCTGGTTCTGTGGCTTCCAACCCAGTTTGGTGGCCGTGGCCTGGGTCGGCTTCGACAAACCGGCTTCCCTGGGACCCCAGGAAACCGGCGCCCAGGCCGCCTTGCCGATCTGGATGGACTACATGGGAACGGCGTTGAAGAACGTTCCGGAAAGTGAAGCCATCATGCCCCCGGGCCTCGAAATGGTTGCCATCGACCCCAAGACCGGGCAACCCAGTACCGCACCGGACCACATCGATGATTATACCTATGCCGCTGCCGCACAAAACAACTGAGGGACGACTGTCATGGAAACATTGAGTTCTTTTCCTGCCCGACGGATGCGCCGCAACCGTCGGGATGATTTTTCCCGCCGCCTGGTTCAGGAGCACCAACTCCATGCGGCCGACTTGATTTACCCGGTTTTTGTGCAGGAGGGCACCCACGAGGTGACCCCCATTGCCTCCCTGCCGGGCATCGCCCGCCAGGCCATCGAACCGCTGCTGCATACGGCCGAACGCTGCCTCGAGTTGGGGATCCCCGCGCTGGCCCTGTTTCCGGTGATTCCCCAGGCATGCAAGTCGCTCGATGCGGCAGAAGCCTGGAACCCCGACGGTCTCCTCCCGCGCACCGTCCAGGCCCTCAAACGACGCTTTCCCGAACTGGGCCTGATCACCGATGTCGCCCTAGACCCCTATACGTCGCACGGACAGGACGGTCTGATCGACGAGTCCGGCTATGTGCTCAACGATGAAACCCTGGCGGCGCTGGCCCGTCAAGCCGTGGTGGAGGCCCAGGCTGGCGCGGATGTGGTGGCGCCTTCCGACATGATGGATGGCCGCATCGGTGTCGTGCGTCGCGAACTGGACCGGGCAGGCAAAATCCATACCCGCATCCTGGCCTATTCCGCCAAATACGCCTCCTCATTTTACGGCCCATTCCGGGATGCCGTCGGCTCGGGTCAATCTTTGGGCAAGGGCAGCAAGGAGACGTACCAGATGGACCCGGCCAACAGCGATGAAGCCCTCTGGGAAGTGGGACTCGACCTGGCCGAAGGCGCCGATATGATCATGATCAAACCCGGGATGCCCTATCTGGATATCGTTCGACGCATCAAGGATCAGTTCAAGGCACCAACCTTCGTCTATCAGGTGAGTGGGGAGTATGCCATGCTGCAGGGAGCCATCCAGGCCGGATGGCTGGATGAAAAGTGCTTGTGGGAAAGTCTGCTGTCTTTCAAACGTGCCGGCGCCGATGGTATTTTGACCTACTTTGCCCTGCGTGCTGGCGAGTGGCTCAAAACTCGGCGCTGATGGCCTGAGTCGGTCGTTCTTCCCTGAAAAGTTCTCCCACGGCTTGTCGGGCAGGTTCCAGACCTTCCCGATCCAGGCTGGAGAAAGGAATGACCGTCATCGTCGCCCCCCGCTCCGCCAGCGCCTGGCGCACCGAACGCACCGTCTGCGCCCGCGCACTCCGTCCCAGTTTGTCCGCTTTGGTCAACAGCACGATGACCGGTTTCTGGCGCGGCAGAAACCATTCCAGCAACTGTTCATCGAGCACCGTCAGCGGATGACGGATATCCATGAGCAGGACCAACCCTTTCAATGCCTCACGACTCGCCAGATAATCCGCCAGCAGCCGTTGCCAATGCAGTTTCACGGCCTTGGGAACTTCAGCATAGCCGTAGCCGGGCAAATCCACCAGAAACCCCTCTTCGCCCACGCTGAAATAATTGATGTGCTGGGTACGGCCAGGCGTCTTGCTGGAATAAGCCAGACGGTTGCGCTGGGTGAGCACATTGATGGCACTGGATTTGCCCGCATTGGACCGGCCGGCAAAGGCGACCTCGATCCCCCGGTCCGGGGGCAAACCGGTATAGGAATCCACCGTGATATGAAATTGTGCGCGTTGAAAAAATGCTTCCCAGTTGGTTTTTTCGATGGGAATATTCATCTCAGTTGTTTGAACACCCGTTCTGCAGCGCTGAGCGTATGATCCAGTTCCACACTGGTATGAACCGTGGAGACGAAACCCGCCTCGAAAGCCGATGGCGCAAAGTAGATCCCTTCCTCGAGCATCCCCTGAAAGAACGCATTGAAAGTAAACCGATCCGATTCCATCACCTCGGTCAGCGTATTGGGCAACCTTTCACGGAAATACAGCCCAAACATTCCCCCCAGGGAACAGGTGGACATGGCATATCCTGCATTGCGCCCCATTTCCACAATGCCCTCCGTCAACGTTCGGGTCATTTCGCCCAAACGTTCATACAGTCCATCGACCGTGGCCAGTTGAAGGTTCACCAGGCCCGCCGTCACGGCCACCGGATTGCCGGACAAAGTCCCTGCCTGATACACCGGTCCAATGGGGGCCAGATATTCCATGATGTCACGTCGTCCCCCAAAGGCAGCCAGGGGCATTCCTCCCCCGATCACCTTGCCCAGGGTCGTCAGGTCAGGACGAATGCCATACAGGGACTGGGCCCC
Organism: Ferrovum sp.; assembly: GCF_027317285.1. Taxonomy (NCBI): domain Bacteria; kingdom Pseudomonadati; phylum Pseudomonadota; class Betaproteobacteria; order Ferrovales; family Ferrovaceae; genus Ferrovum; species Ferrovum sp. Next base: position 27,747 of record NZ_DAHVHV010000001.1, read on the forward strand.
GCCCAGGGCCACCCGGAACCCCGTCATCACCTCATCAAAAATCAGAACGCTGCCATGGGCCGTCGTCAATTCGCGCAACTTCGAGAGAAACCCGGGGCGAGGCAACACCATGTTCATGTTGCCTGCCACGGGTTCAACGATGACGGCAGCAATCTGGTTGCCTCGGGTGGAAAATAATTCTTCCAGTTGTCCCATGTGGTTATATTCGAGGACCATGGTTTGAGCGGCCACTTCAGAAGGCACGCCCCCGGAATCGGGCTGGCCAAAGGTCAACGCCCCTGAACCCGCCTTGACCAGCAAGGCATCCCCATGCCCGTGATAACACCCCTCAAATTTAACGATGAGGTTGCGACCGGTAAACCCGCGCGCCAGACGAATGGCGCTCATGGTGGCCTCCGTCCCCGAACTGGTCAGTCGGACCATTTCCAGGGAGGGAAGGAGTTGTGTCAGTTTTTCGGCAAAATCCACTTCCAGTTCCGTGGGTGCCCCAAAACTCAAACCCCGTTCGACACTGGCCTGCACCGCCTGGATGATGGAAGGGTGGGCATGCCCGTGCAGAAGCGGTCCCCAGGAACACACGTAATCGATATATTCCTTGCCTTCCACGTCCCAGACGCGGGGACCTTTCCCGCGCGTCAGAAAACGCGGGGTACCCCCCACGCTACGGAAAGCCCGCACCGGAGAATTGACCCCCCCGGGGATGATTTTCCGGGCACGTTCGAACAACTCCTGATTGGTCGTCATGAAAATTCCAAATCCTAAGTCAGTGGTCAGACGCCATTATACGCGCCCAGCCCATCCAGATCATTCAAAATTCGCGGCATATTCCCGCGCCCGCGCCATGATATCTGGTGCATCGAACAATCCACTCAGAACCGCCACGGCATCGGCACCTGCCGCGCGCAGTCCGGCGACCCGATCAGGCGTGATTCCGCCGATCGCGACGATGGGAACGTGAAGTCGGGCACGGCTGGCACGCAGAATCTCCAGGGTGACGGGCGCAGCCTCCGGCTTGGTCGGCGAGGGAAAGAAGCGGCCCAGGGCGACATAGGCGGCGCCTGCGGCTTCTGCCGCCTGCGCCCGATCCAGATCTGCATAGCATGAAACGCCCAATAACCCCCTGCGGGCCAATCGAGGCCATTCTTCCGGACGCGCGTCTTCCCGTCCGACGTGCACGCCCCCCGCCCACGCCGGATAACCGCCATCATTGAGAATCAAAGGTGCGCCAAACTCGTCACAGAGTGCGTGCAACTGGCGCAGTTGCACCTGGCGCAAGGAAACCTCGAGAGATTTGACACGGTACTGCAGGACAGACATCCCGCCCAGAAAAGCCAATCTGACCCTTCTGAGCAGATCGGCGGTGTCGGTCAACTCCGGGGTAATGCCGTAGAGGCCCCGAATTCCAGCGGATTCAATGGACATCGTTGCGCGGTTCCTCACGCGCCCAGAAAAGACGGTCAGGAACGATCTGTCCCATGCCAAGACGATAACCTTCTTTCAAGGTTTGCCAGGTATAGTCCTGTGCTTCCGCCACTGCTTCCGGAATGGGCAGCCCCTGCGCCAGACTGGCGGCAATGGCGCTGCTCAGGGTACATCCGGAGCCGTGGTAACTGCCCGGAAGTCGTTCCCAGCGATCGGAACGGATGACCCCCTCCCGGCCATACAACGTATTGACCACCTGTACGCCCGGTGCGTGGGTCCCCGTCACCAGAACGAATTCGCAACCGCTTTCCAGTACTTCCATGGCGGCACGGGCATAATCCGGACGTTCCTCTTCCGGCGCCTCGTCATAGGCCAGACGCATCAATTCCAGGATATTCGGGGTCACCAGGGAGGTCTGAGGCAAAATCAGATCGCGCAACGCTTCGAGCATTTCCTCGCTGGCCAGTTCGTCACCCCTTCCACTGGTCAGCACCGGATCGAGGATCAGGGGCACCTCGGGATAATCGGCCACGATTTCAGCGATCGCAGCAATGATTTCCACACTGCCCAGGACGCCCAATTTGAAGACGGCCACAGGAACGTCTTCCAGGATGCAGCGCGCCTGGTCCACCACCCACTCCGCATCCATCGCCAATACGTCCTCGACCCCCGTCGTATCCTGAACCGTGATTCCGGTCACGACCGACAGGGGATGGCATCCCATACTGGCAAGAGTCAGCAGGTCTGCTTGCAATCCCGCCCCTCCACTGGGGTCCGTGGCTGCAAACACCAATACGGCAGGGGGGGCAGGCATCATGGATGGTTGCTCTCGAGGGTGGATAAGTTTTATCATGGCGGGGGATCGGCAGAATTAGCCAATTCCGCCGATCATCGCTATTATATTCTAACGTATTCGAGACATTCATGGATTCCGAACAAGGTTATAAAACCTGGCTGTGCCTGATTTGCGGCTATATTTACGACGAAGAGTTGGGTGCCCCCGAGGAAGGCATCGCTCCTGGGACCCGCTGGGCAGATGTCCCCATGAACTGGGTCTGTCCGGAGTGCGGGGCACGCAAAGAAGATTTTGAATTGATTGAAATTTGAGTCATGTCGCCCAGTTCCGTGACGACTCCCGAAGAGTCCCTTGAAACCCGCCTCTGCGCCCTCCTCACCACAGCGGTCCAGAAAATTTCTCCCTCTTCCATGCTTCACCCGGCTCTGGAACGACCCCGTCAGAGCGCGCATGGGGATTTTGCCTCTCCCATCGCCCTGCAACTTGCCAAGGGGTTGCGTCGTTCTCCTCGGGAAGTCGCAACGCAACTGATCGAAGCGCTGCCCTCTTCCACACTCGTCGAACGCGTGGAATTGGCGGGACCCGGCTTCATCAACATTTTTCTGACGGCACAGGCGCGCCAGGAAGTCGTGCATGAAATCCTGCGCCGCGGCTCCCTTTTTGGCTCGTCACAAAAGGGAGCAGGGCGGCGCGTGCAGGTGGAATTCGTCTCCAGCAACCCGACCGGCCCACTCCACGTCGGCCACGGTCGCGGGGCCGCCTATGGCGCTTCGGTGGCCAATCTGTTGGGCAAGGCGGGGTACCAGGTGCATCGGGAATACTACGTCAACGATGCCGGCCGTCAAATGGATATCCTGACCGTCTCCACCTGGTTGCGTGCCCTCCAGCAATCCGGCAAATTGAAGTCCCTGCCCTTTCCCGGCAACGGATATCAGGGTGACTATGTGGAGACCATGGCACGGGAGGCTGCGCAACGGTTTTCCGATCTGGTCATCTGCGAAGAACCCCTGTTGTCCGCCCTGGGTCTTCCCCAAACTAACGACCTGATCGCCTTTCCGACCGAGCAGGAAGAACTTCACATGGATGCCCTGATTGCTGCGGCAAAGGAACTTCTGGGACCAACGTACCGGGCCCTGCACCGTTTCGTGCTGACCGAACAACTGGCCGACTGTCGTCAGGACCTCGAAGAGTTCGGGGTCGTCTTCGATGAGTGGTTTTCCGAGCAATCTCTCTTTGATTCCGGGGCCGTGGCCCTGGTCGTGTCCCGTCTGGAAGAGGCCGGGTACCTCTATACAGAAAAGGGCGCGCGCTGGTTTCGCTCTTCGGCCTTTGGTGATGAGAAGGATCGGGTCGTTCAGCGGGAGAACGGGCTCTACACTTACTTTGCTTCAGACATTGCCTATCACGTCGACAAGTTTGAACGGGGTTACGATCTGATCGTGGATATCTGGGGTGCCGACCACCACGGTTACATTCCCCGGGTCCGGGCAGCCCTGAAGGCTCTGGGGTACGATGACTCTCGTCTCTCCGTGCCCCTGGTTCAATTCGTCAGCCTGTTTCGCCAGGGCGAAAAAGCCCAAATGTCCACCCGCAAGGGACAATTCATCACGCTCCGCGAATTGCGCACCGAAGTGGGTCGGGATGCTGCCCGTTTATTTTACATCCTGCGCAAATCAGACCAGCATCTGGATTTCGATCTGGATCTGGCGACTTCCCAGTCCCAGGACAACCCGGTGTATTACATCCAGTATGCCCATGCCCGCATCCAGAGGGTTCTGGAGCGCTGGGGCGGCGATCCCGCCCAACTGGAAAACAGTGCACTGCACCCCTTGATCCATGAAGAAGAAACGCGCATTCTGCAAATCCTGTACGCTTATCCTGCCCTGTTGGAACAAGCCGCCGGTGACTTTGCACCCCACCTCGTTGCCTTTTATTTGCGGGATCTTTCTGCAGAGTTCCATGCCTACTACAATCGGGTTCCTTTTCTGGAAGGGGAATCCATTCAGGTACAGGCCCGCATGGCCCTGCTGAGCGCCATTGGCACCGTGTTGCGGGATGGTTTGAGCCTGTTGGGCGTCTCTGCGCCGGATCGGATGTGAAGTCCTGCTTTTCATTACATGGATTCTGCTATCATCCTTTCAGGCAGAAATCCCTATGTGGAGTGTCTTGTGACCGAGAAATCTAACAAGAAACCCGAAAAAAAACCAGGCAGTTCCTTTTTTGTCGGGAGCATGGCAGGACTGGCGGGCGGTGTGCTGCTGGCCGCAGGAGTGGCCCTGTACATCAGTCATCTCGCTTCGCCGATCACGACCCGTAATGTCCCCCCCCACCCGACGGCCACACCCGAGAAACTTTCCGGGTCGGATCTCGCCAAGCGGGGGATGCTGACCCCCTCACAAGTGACCGGGGAGAGTGAAGCCGGTGCGCCCACCACGCCGGGTTCACCCGTATCTGCCGCTTCTGCGCCCACCCCAGCCGCGGAGGAGGGTACCCCTCCTGCCCCGCTCGACGCCGGCGGAAATACCCCAACGGCCGCTGGCCTTTCTTCGCCAGCCCCTTCCCTGCCTTCGTCCTTGAACGACGAATTGCAACATCCTGTGACGGTTCGCTACTTTGTCCAGACCGGTGCCTTCGGTCAATCTTCCGAAGCAGAAAACCAGCGGGCCAACCTGGCCTTGTTGGGCATCGACAGCACGGTCGTACCCAGCCAGGTCGATGGAAAACCCCTCTACTACCGCGTGAGAATTGGCCCCTTCTCTTCCGTGGACGAGGTCCGCACCCTGGTCAAATCTCTCAAGGATAACGGGGTTCCCGCCCAGGTCTTGCGCGAAACCACCACCAGTCACAGTTCCTTGATCCCCCATTAGGCTTTCCTTCAGGAGTTTTTTCCCATGCGCTTGCCCTCCTCCCGTCGTCGTTTTCTGACCTGCACTGGTGCTCTTCTCTGGGCCGGTTCCATGCCGGATAAACTTCTGGCCGCCACTGCGGGACAGGATTATCAAGTCATTGCCCAAACGCCCCTGCCCGGGCCCTCGGTGGAGGTATTGGAATTTTTCTCCTATGCCTGTCCCCACTGCGCCCACCTTGCTCCCCTGCTCGAACCCTGGTCACGAAAACTCCCGGCTGGCGTGATCTATCGTCGTGTCCCCGTCACCTTCGGACACGCTCAGTGGTCCGTACTGGCGCGTGCCTACTACGCCCTGGAAGCCCTTCATGAAGCCGATCGCCTTCAGGAAAAGGTGTTTACCGCGCTGCACGAGCAACAGATCAACCTGTTCTCCGAGGACGAACTCTTCGATTGGGTCCAGAAACAGGGGGTCGATCGCAATAAATTCATTGCGCTCTACCGTTCCTTTGCCATCCAGTCCAAGGTTCAGCAGGGCGATCAACAGGCCATGGGTTATGGCGTGGACGGTGTCCCTACCCTCATCGTCGATGGCATGTACACCACCTCACCCGCCCAGGCCGGGAGTAACGCAGCCCTCTTTCCGGTACTGAATGAATTGATTACCCGGGAACTCGCCCTCAAGAAACGACGCTGAACACGCCCCTTTACTTTTTGAGCGGGCGTTTCCAGTGAGGAATGGTTTGTTGCCTGCTGCGTGAAAGCGTCAGCTGGGCCGCGGGGGCCGTCCTGACGATCGTGGATCCGGCACCGATGGTTGCCCCTGATTCCACCGTGACAGGAGCCACGAGTTGCGTATCAGAACCGATGAATACGTCATCGCCAATCTGGGTCCGGTGTTTGTTGACCCCATCATAATTACAGGTAATCGTCCCGGCCCCGACATTGACCCGAGCGCCGATGGAACTGTCCCCCAGATACGTCAGATGATTGGCCTTGGTTGCCTGGTCAATGGTGCAGTTCTTGACTTCCACAAAGTTGCCCAGATGGACGGCCTGTTGCGTGATCGTTCCGGGGCGAATGCGTGCGTAGGGGCCCACACGGTTATCTGAACCCAACCGGGCACCCTCGATGTGGGTATAGGCATGCACGACCGTCCCCGCGCCGATTCTGCAATTCCTGAGAACGCAATAGGGTCCGATGCTGACCCCCTCCTCCAGCGTGACGTCCCCTTCCAGAATGACCCCCACGTCGAGCATGACATCCCGACCGCAGGTAACCGTCCCCCGCACCGTCAAGCGCTCGGGATCGGCAAGGGTCACCCCGCGGCAGAGAAGACTTTCGGCCTGCTGTCGTTGCCAGATGGCCTCGAGCTGGGCCAGTTGGCGTTTGTCGTTGACACCCAGGGCTTCCCAGTGGTGGGCGGGTTGAACCGCACGAACCGCAACCCCGTCTGCCACCGCGCTGGCGACAATATCCGTCAGGTAGTATTCACCCTGGGCATTGGCACAGGTCAGTCGTTCCAGCCATTTGGAAAGATGCACGGCGGGCATGGCCATGATCCCGGTATTGACTTCCTGAATCTGTTTTTCCTGGGGCGAGGCATCCTTTTCTTCGCGAATGCCCACCACTCGCCGCTGCTCATCCCTCAAAATACGACCGTATCCCCAGGGCTCGGGAATCTGTTGGGTCAGCAGGACCAGCGCATCCCGCGCCGGTTGGATCAGTTGCCCGAGGGTGTGGGTTTGTAGCAGGGGAACATCCCCGTACAGGACCAGGACGATGCCCTGAGCAGACAGATGAGGCAAAGCCTGGGCGAGAGCATGGCCGGTGCCTTTTTGTTCTGCCTGGTGAGCCCAGGTCAGTTTCCGACCTTCAAAACAGGCCTGTACGGCTTCTCCGCCATGCCCATAGACGACGATGACCTTATCCGGGTCGAGGGGTTGGGCCGCCTGAAGAACGTGTTCGAGTAAGGGTTTTGCCGCGAGGGGTTGCAGGACCTTGGGCAAAGCGGAATTCATCCGTTTGCCCTGGCCTGCCGCCAGAACAACGACGTAAAGCGGAGTGGTGTGCGCGTTGTTCAGTGACGATCCTTATGCAAACGTTGGATGGCGGTCAATTGCGCCAAGGCGCTGGCCAATTCGGCAGAGGCACGGGCATAATCCACATCGCTGGACTTGTTTTGCAACGCTTCTTCTGCATTACGTTTCGCCTCCAACGCCTTGGCTTCATCCAGATCATGAGCGCGAATGGCAGTGTCTGCCAATACCGTCACGCTGTCCGGTTGCACTTCCAGAATTCCACCGGCCACGAAAATGGTTTCATCCTCGTCTTTTCCTGCCACCCGGACCCTGACCGTCCCCGGTTTGATACGAGTAATCAATGGCGTATGGCGCGGGTAAATGCCCAACTCCCCGGCTTCTCCGGGAAGCACCACAAACTCTGCCTCCCCGGAGAATAATTCAGCTTCTGCGCTGACGACATCCACATGGATGACATTGGCCATAATGATTTCCTCTTATTGCATCGACTTGGCTTTCTCGATGGCTTCGTCGATGCCGCCCACCATATAGAAGGCCTGTTCGGGCAAATTGTCGTAATCCCCGTTGACGATCCCCTTGAAACCCTTGATGGTTTCTGCCAGGGACACATATTTGCCCGGTGCACCGGTAAAGACTTCAGCCACATGGAAGGGTTGCGAAAGGAAGCGTTGAATCTTGCGCGCCCGTGCCACCACCAACTTGTCCTCCGGAGACAATTCATCCATTCCCAGAATGGCAATGATGTCACGCAATTCCTTGTAACGTTGCAGGGTCGATTGAACCGAGCGGGCAACGTTGTAATGCTCTTCACCCACCACCAGGGGATCCAGTTGGCGAGAAGTGGAATCCAGCGGATCCACGGCCGGATAGATCCCCAGGGAAGCGATATCCCGTGACAGAACCACGGTGGAATCCAGATGCAGAAAGGTCGTTGCGGGCGATGGGTCCGTCAAGTCATCGGCAGGCACATACACGGCTTGCACCGAGGTGATGGAACCCGTCTTGGTCGAGGTGATCCGTTCCTGCAGCCGTCCCATTTCTTCCGCCAGCGTGGGTTGGTAACCCACCGCTGAGGGCATCCGACCCAACAGGGCGGACACTTCCGTCCCCGCCAGGGTAAAGCGGTAGATATTGTCCACGAACAGCAGGACATCCCGTCCTTCATCCCGGAAGTATTCCGCCATCGTCAGACCCGTCAGTGCAACGCGCAAACGGTTGCCCGGCGGCTCGTTCATCTGGCCATACACCAGGGCGACCTTGTCGAGAACGTTGGAATCCTTCATTTCATGGTAGAAATCGTTCCCTTCCCGGGTCCGCTCTCCCACGCCGGCGAAGACCGAATAGCCGCCGTGTGCCTTGGCAATATTGTTGATCAACTCCATCATGTTCACGGTTTTACCGACACCGGCACCACCGAACAAACCGACCTTTCCGCCTTTGGCAAAGGGACAGATCAGGTCGATCACCTTGATCCCGGTCTCCAGCAACTCCTGGCTTGGCGACAATTCTTCATAACTGGGTGCCTTCCGGTGAATGGACGCGGTCGTTTCTGCTTCCACAGGACCGGCTTCATCGATGGGGCGACCCAATACGTCCATGATCCGACCCAGGGTTTTGGGTCCAACCGGCACCGAGATCGGTTTGCCCGTATTGCTGACCACCATGCCCCGACGCAAACCATCGGAAGAACCCAGTGCAATGGTCCGGACAACGCCATCGCCGAGTTGCTGTTGGACTTCCAGCGTCAACTCGCTTCCTTCCATGGTAAGCGCATGATAGATGCCGGGCATTTGGTCGCGGGGGAATTCGACATCGATCACCGCCCCGATACACTGGACAATTTTTCCTTGGTTCATTTGCGAGTCCTAATGATGAGTACTATGAATTAATAGGGTCAAACGGCAGCCGCGCCACCGACGATTTCCGACAGTTCCTTGGTAATGGCGGCCTGACGGGACTTGTTATAAATCAATTGCAATTCACTGATGACCGTGCCGGCATTGTCGGAAGCCGCCTTCATCGCCACCATCCGGGCACTTTGCTCGGAGGCAATATTCTCGGCCACGGCCTGGTAGACCAAAGCTTCCACATAGCGCATGAGCAACTCATCGATCACCGAGCGAGGGTCGGGTTCATAGAGATAGTCCCAGGCCGCCGCCTCCTGACGCGTTTCGTCGCCAATCCTTTCCTGCGGCAAGGGCAAAATCCGTTCCACGATGGTCTGCTGTTTCATGGTATTGACGAAACGATTGTAGGCCAGATAGACCGCATCCACTTCGCCCGCCACATACTGATCCAGGATCACCTTGAGCGGTCCGACCAATCTTTCCAGATGGGGCTTGTCCCCCAACTGAACGGCTTGAGCGACGACCGGCACGGAAATCCGGTTCAGGAAACCCAACCCTTTGTTGCCCAGGGTCACCGCACGAATTTTTGCGCCTTGCTGTTCCCACTGTTTCATGGAATGAATCAGATGGCGAAAAAGATTGGAATTCAATCCGCCGCAGAGCCCCTTGTCTGAGGTCACCAGGACGACACCCACGTTTTTGGTCTGTTCCCGGGTCACCAGGAAGGGATGTTTGTATTCGGCATGGGCCTGCGCCAGATGAGAAGCCACCTTGCGGATTTTTTCGCCGTAGGGGCGAGCTGCCCGCATGCGCTCCTGTGCCTTGCGCATTTTGCTGGCAGCCACCATTTCCATGGCCTTGGTGATCTTGCGCGTATTTTGTACGCTTTTGATCTTTATCCGGATTTCCTTTGATCCCGCCATGATTCAGTGCTCCTCGTCCCGCTCAATACACGCCGGTTTTCTTGAAATCTTCAATGGCAACTTCCAGGGCCTGCTCAGTGTCTTTGTCGAGGTCGTTGGTCGCCGCTATCTTTTCGATGATGGTGGGATACTTGCTCTTCAGGAAAGCGATCAGACCGGCTTCAAAAGCCAGTGCGCGTTTGACTTCCACCGTATCAAAATGCCCCTTGTTGACCGTGTGCAGGGTGATGGCCATTTCAGCCACCGACAAGGTTGCATACTGAGACTGTTTCATCAGTTCCGTCACCATGCGTCCCCGTTCGAGTTGCTTGCGGGTCGTGTCATCCAGGTCGGAAGCAAACTGAGCGAAGGCAGCAAGTTCCCGATACTGGGCCAATGCCAGACGAATCCCGCCGCCCAGTTTCTTGATCACCTTGGTCTGTGCGGCACCGCCCACCCGAGACACGGAAATCCCGGCATTGATGGCGGGACGAATCCCGGCATTGAACAAATCCGTTTCCAGGAAGATCTGACCATCGGTGATGGAAATCACGTTGGTCGGGACGAAGGCGGTCACGTCTCCCGCCTGGGTTTCAATGATCGGCAGAGCGGTCAGCGAACCGGTCTTGCCCTTGACTTCGCCCTTGGTCATCCGTTCCACATAGTCCGGATTGACCCGTGCCGCCCGTTCCAGCAATCGGGAGTGCAGGTAAAAGACGTCCCCGGGATAAGCCTCGCGACCCGGTGGCCGGCGCAACAACAGGGAAATTTGGCGGTAAGCCCAGGCCTGTTTGGTCAGGTCATCGTAAATGATCAGCGCATCTTCACCGCGATCGCGGAAATATTCGCCCATGGCGCACCCGGAATACGGCGCGATGAACTGCATGGCTGCCGACTCTGACGCCGTCGCCGCCACCACGATGGTGTATGCCATTGCACCGTGCTCTTCCAGTTTGCGCACCACATTGACCACCGATGAGGCTTTCTGCCCTATCGCCACATAAATGCAGGTCATGTTCTGACCTTTTTGATTGATGATGGTGTCGATGGCCACGGCTGTTTTTCCGGTTTGCCGGTCACCGATGATCAATTCCCGCTGTCCGCGACCCACGGGAACCATGGAATCGATGGATTTCAATCCGGTTTGTACAGGTTGCGTCACTGATTGACGCTCGATGACACCCGGCGCAATTTTTTCAATGGGAGAAGTGGCCTTGGCATCGATCGCCCCTTTTCCATCGATCGGTTTGCCCAGGGCATCCACCACCCGGCCAATCAACTCGGGGCCAACGGGAACTTCCAGAATTCGCCCGGTACAGGTGACGGTATCGCCTTCGCTGATGTGCGCGTACTCGCCCAGAATGACCGCCCCCACAGAATCTCGCTCCAGGTTCAGGGCAAGACCATAGGTATTTTGCGGAAAGGCCAACATTTCCCCTTGCATCACATCATTCAGACCATGGATCCGAACGATTCCGTCCGTGACAGATACGACCGTGCCCTGTGTATGGGCTTCGGCTGTGATGGGAAGATTCTGGATCTTCGCCTTGATCAATTCGCTGATTTCGGATGGATTCAACTGCATGCTCTCGATCTCCTGATGGGAATGCCGCACCTGCGGCACCCTTCTTAACTTAATGTTTTAGGGCTACCGCCATCTGTTCCAGACGGGCGCGCACCGAACCATCGATCACTCGGTCACCGATGGCAATAGAGATTCCTCCCAGAAGGGCAGAATCCACGACCACATGCACTCTGACCTGCTTGCCAAGGCGCCGCTCGAGGTGTTTCATCAGTTGCTGTACCTGACTCTCGCTCAACGGATAGGCGGAAGTGATCTGGGCATCCAGTATCCCTTCGTGCTCGTGACGCAAGCCTTCATATTGCCGGGTAATGGCAGGCAAAGCCCCCAATCGGTGATTTTCAGCCAGGGTAGCCACCAGATTTTGAGTTTCACTATCCAGCGGTGTCTCGCTCAGACCAAGAATGAAATGGACCAACTGCTCCCGAGTCAGGCGCGGATTGCTGATCACCCCCGCAACCTGTTCATTCTCGACCAGCGAGGTCAACCAGGCCAGATGCTCGCTCCATCGAGCGGCTTGACCGGTTTCCTGAGCGCGACGAAACAGAGCTTCTGCGTAGGGTCGTGCGATGGTGGTAATTTCAGCCATGGCCCATCCCTTACAGTTCAGCCTGGATGGCGGTCAACAAGTCGGCGTGGGCCTGTGCGTTGATTTCGCGCCGCAGAATTTTTTCTGCGCCAGACACTGCGAGGTCGGCGACCCGATCACGCAACGAATCCCGTGCCCGCATCACTTCCTGTTCCATTTCTGCCTGCGCCTGAGCCTTGACACGATTTGCCTCAACCACTGCCGCATCGTGCGCCTGTTGCACGATGGTCTGTGCCTGCTTCTCCGACAACGCAATGATCTCGGCAGCCCTGGCCTTTGCCTCGTTCAATGCTTCCTGAGAACGAAGTTCCGCCTTGGCATAATCCTGTCTTCCACGCTCTGCGGCTTCCAGACCGTCCGAGATCCTCTTGGATCGCTCATCCAGTGCGGCCACGACCGGCGGCCACACGAACTTCATCGTGAACCAGATCAATATGGCAAATGTGATGGCCTGACCAAACAATGTGGCATTAATGTTCATGCCTGTACTCCCTTTGAATTGTCCGAATTAACCTTTCAACATCGGAACAAAGGGGTTGGCGAAAAGCAGGAACAGGCCGATACCCACACCGATCATGGTCACGGCATCCAGCAAGCCAGCCACGATGAACATCTTGACCTGCAGGGTTGGAATCATTTCTGGCTGACGAGCGGCCCCTTCCAGAAAACGTCCGCCCAGAATACCGAATCCAATAGCGGTTCCCAGTGCACCACAGCCAATCAGAATGGATACTGCGATAGCGGTGCTGCCGAGCAGGGATGCGAGGTGTTCCATGTTATCTCCTTGAATGAATCTACTTAAATGACTGCAGTGAATAAAAAGGTACGACCAAATCAGTGACTTTCATGCGCCATGCTCAGGTAAATGATGGTCAGGATCATGAAAATAAAAGCCTGTAACGTAATGATCAGAAGATGGAAAATGGCCCAGGGCGCGCCCAGCAACCATTGCAGGTAGGCAGGCAGGAGCGCGATCAGGATGAACACCATCTCGCCGGCATACATGTTTCCAAACAACCGCAAAGCCAGGGATACGGGCTTGGCCAGATCTTCGATAAGCCGAAACAGGAGATTGAAGGGGGCCATTTTGGCGCCAAAGGGAACGGTCAATACTTCATGCATGAACCCGCTGAACTTCTTGACTTTCACGTTGTAGTAAAGAATCAGGAAGAACACGGTGAGGGACATTGCAAACGTCAGGTTGGGGTCCGTGGTCGGAACGACTTTCCAATGTGCTATTCCCACGGAACCCATCAACAGGGGAACCAGATCCACCGGCAGTAGATCCAAGGCGTTGAGACTGAAAACCCAAACAAAGATGGTCAAGGCCAGGGGTCCCACGATTCCGCTCTCGCCATGAAAAGTGTCCCTGACCTGGCTCTGAACCATTTCCAGAACCATCTCCACCGCCGCCTGGGTTCGCCCCGGCACCCCCGAAGTGACCTTGCGGGCGACTGAAGCCATGAACCCGAAGACAATCAATCCGAGCAGTGCCGAAGTGACCAGAGTATCGATATCGATGGACCAGAATCCCGTGCCACCCACCAGATTGGTCAAATGGTGGTGTATGTATTCACTCGAGGAAGGTGCGGCACTTTCGGTCATGACGGTCTGAACACTCTGTAAATTATTTTTCCCACAACAAGGCCGTAAAATAAACGGTCAGTGTGGCCATGTAACCCAGTAAAAACTCAAGCCAGTGCAAAGACGAATAAACCCTGGCGACGACAACCATCAGTATCACGGTTGTCATGAATTTAAAACGTTCCCCCGCGTACTGTGCGTGAACCCATTCCTGAGCCGTTTTTCCTTTCACGAGGGATGCTCGTATGGCATAGGCCAGACTTGCCACCGCACCGATACTGCCTCCCAACCCACCCGAAATGGCCGCTTCACTGCCCCATCCAATCTCGCAACCCACCGCAAAAATCAGAGATACGATGAGTTGTATGAGGATGAACTTACGAATTTTCGGATGTATCATGCGGTTCACGGCAAACAGCGGGATTATAAAGGAACTCTTTGATTAGAGTCAATGTCCGCCTGTTCTACCGGGCCCTTGGGCGACACGGACGAGCACGCAGTCATTTGCCAGGCACGGGTTGTTGGACCGCGGACTGCGTCGGCCTGTTTTTCAGGATTTCCTTCGTCAAATAGGTATTGAGGGACGAGATCAGTTCCTTTTCGGCTTTATGCAAACTGGCCCTCAACTGCACATCCTTGTTCTCCCTCTCATTCTCGCTCATGTTTTTTAACTCATCACTATTGTCTGTGACGAATGAACTGTCTTTCCATAAGGTTTTCTGATCCTTCAACGCAACCAACTCACCCTCCAGGGTCACCGGGGCATACGTTTTTCCTACCAGCCAATCCATACCGCTCCAGGCCAGATACTCCTGTCCATACCCCGCCATTGCCACGGCGAGGCCACTCCAGGTCAGGTACTCACGCCCCAGTTCGCCCACGGTAACCACAATGCCAAGCCACAGGTTATGGGTTGCAGAACTGACGATCACGCCCTGTGCGATTCCCTCAACCAATACGGTGCCGAAGAATATTTTTTTCCAGCGCTCGTTCAGACTCCCGTAACCACTCAGGGTGATGGACAAGGATAATGCATTGGGATTTCCCGGCAAAGTTTTCAGGGCCTTGCAGGACGGCAACTTCTTGATCACCAGACCGGGTGATTTGGTGATGTTCGTATTCAGGTAATCATCAATCCCGACAAGGGATTCTTTTTGGTCTTCTTCAAACTTTTTTTTATTGGCTTCTTTGGAAAGCGCTTTATTCAAGATGCTCATTTGTGCCGTCGATTCGACACAATAGTAGACTAGGGCCGTGTCGTTCTGATTCATGACCAAAGGGTCGTGTACGGAGACCGAGGAGCAGCCCGAAAAAAGCAGGGCAAAGATTGCCATGCCGGTTGATTTTCTGCGCACAATGAATTCCTTCGAATTTATTGATGCCTGTAACCATTTCCGGCATGAAGAGGGAAAACTGAGGCACGAAAGAATCATCACGGCGGAGGGGGCCCCCCATTCCCCCACAGTTCCTCACCCTGTCGCCGGGAGGGAACTGGGCTATTCCTTTTCCAACCCGAAACGCATCAGGATACCTTCCAGTTGCTCCAGATTTGTAAATTTTATCGTCACGCTGCCGTGCCCCTTTGAACCGGCCTTCAACAAGACCTGCGTCCCGAAATGATCCGCCAGGCTTTCTTCCAGTTTGAGAATGTCACGGGACCGCTCCGATACCTTGGGCGCCCTGGGCGCTGAAGTCGGGGTCTGAAGTTTCTTGACGCGCTGTTCCGTCTGTCGCACGGACAATTGTTTGTCCACGACCTCCAGGGCAACTTCTTTTTGCAGCGGCTCCGGTAGAGGAACCATGGCCCGGGCATGGCCCATTTCAATCATCCCTTCCATCAGGAGAGATTGCACGTTTTCGGATAACTGCAATAACCTCAGAAGATTCGTCACCGCACTGCGAGACCGTCCCACCGCCTGGGCTGCGCCTTCATGGGTCATTCCGAACTCGTCAATCAACCGCTCGAGCCCCTGCGCTTCTTCCAGCGGATTGAGATTTTCTCGTTGTATGTTTTCGATCAACCCCACAGCCAGTGCAGTTTCATCCGGGATATCCCGAATCATGACTGGGACTTCGGTCAGACCAGCCATTCGAGAGGCACGCCAGCGTCGTTCACCGGCGATGATTTCGTAGTTCCCGGTGGCGACGGCACGAACAAGAATCGGCTGAAGCAGGCCCTGGGTTTTAATGGACTGCGCCAACTCGTCCAGAGAATTCGCGTCCATCTTTGTTCGAGGCTGGTATTTTCCAGGTTGAAGGTGATTGACCGCCACAAAGGTCAGCCGGTCATTTTTGTTCAGATCCTCGCCCCCATTCCGATCCTCTCCCAGCAAAGCATCGAGCCCACGCCCCAATCCTTTGTTTTTTTTCATCTTTCCCTCTTTTCGCTCATCTGATCGAAGTTGTTTCACGTGGAACAGCGCTCTCAAAACGTTCCATCATCTCTTTGGCAAGCTCCAAATAAGCGATGGCGCCTTTGGAATTGGGATCGTAGTGGAGTGCGGGTTTTCCATGACTGGGTGCCTCCGCCAGTCGGACATTGCGCGGAATGGCCGTACGGTAGATCTTTCCGGCAAAGTGCCTTTCCAATTGAGCAGAAACCTGCTGCGCCAATGCGCTTCTTGGGTCGAGCATGGTTCGTAATAACCCTTCAATGGCGATCCCAGGGTTAAGGTGGGAACGAACCCTTCGAATGGTCTGAAGAAGATCAGTCAATCCTTCAAGCGCGTAGTATTCACATTGCATCGGTATGATCAATCGCCAGGTAGCCGTCAACCCATTGAGAGTTAACAAATTCAGCGCTGGAGGGCAGTCAATCAGGACAACATCATAATTTGAACTGATATCCGTCAAGCTATTTTTTAGACGAAATTCCCTGAACTCCACATCAACCAACTCGATTTCCGCGCCGGCCAATGCACGATTGGCTGGCAGGACATCATAGCCCGCAGTGGGAGAACGATGAATGGCTGAGTCGATGGATCGTTCCTGGGTCAAAACCTGGTAGACCGTGCTTTTTAATAAATTCTTGTCCAGGCCACTGCCCGTCGTGGCATTTCCTTGAGGATCAAGATCGATCAGAAGTACCTTTTGCCCCAGAGCGGTCAAACTGGCGGCAAGATTGACCACTGTAGTGGTTTTACCCACGCCGCCTTTCTGATTGGTGACCGCCAATATCTTTTCCATCAGTTTGAGAGGCGCAGGTGAATCAAATGACGCTCGGCCTTGAGACCCGGTATTTGAATGGGCGTGATGGTGGTGGCTATTTCGGTGGGCAGCCGATTGATTTCATCATAAGGAATGGCCCCTTTCATGGCAATCCACGTCCCCCCTTTCTGAAGTAAATGGCGCGTTGCTCGGACAAATTCAGGGAGGTCTGAAAAAGCACGACAAGTGATGACATTGAATAACTTGGTCGGGGTGCTCTGCTCAACGCGCTCTCCCATGACCTCCAGATGAGACAGGTTTAATTCGATTTTGGCTTGCCTCAGGAAAGCAACTTTCTTTTGATTGGATTCCATCAGGGTAATGGACAAGTCCTGGCGGATCAATGCCACCGGAATTCCGGGAAATCCTCCCCCGGACCCCACATCCAGCAATGAATCCGATTCCTTCAGAAAGGAAACCAGTGACCAACTGTCCATCAAATGAAGGGTCAGCATTCGATCTCTTTGACGAATGGCCGTCAAATTGATGGCGCCATTCCATTTTTCCAGGAGATCCAGGTATTGAATGGCCTGAGCGAGACTTTTTTCAGGCGCGGAAATATTTAATGATTCCAGACCACTACGAAGGACCTGTACTTCTTCAGAGGTAATGTGGTCATATTCAGGCATGATGGGTTCGCTTTACGTGGACCATGAGCAAGGAAATGGCTGCAGGGGTAATCCCGGGTATTCGGCTGGCTTGTCCGAGCGTTGTG